>DMRT01000140.1 GCA_003455235.1 Chitinophagaceae bacterium | reverse complement strand
TTAATCGATTTCAGATCGTCCGACACCTGTACATTCGTAAGCGGTACGTTGCCATAGTTTCGTGTATATACATCGTACACCACATCATACTGGTTGGGTGTACCGGTAGGTGTTACGGATATTAATTTTTTTGAAGGGCCGATACCCGAATTGATCTGGGTCATATCGGTTGCATAAATACCTTTTGTGGCTGCATAGGTATACGTAATACCTGCCGTGTCACCCGTTACCGGGTCAATGCGCTTGAATACGCAACCGGTACCCGGACTGTATGAAGCGATCAGGTCACCACTACCGAATGCCAGGCCGGGTAAACCCGTTTTACCTGCCGGTAACCGCACGGTATCTATATAGGTACACTTGATGTGTTTTGTAGGGCCACCCGCACTTCCATAGTCGGGTGTAAATAGTTTGTTGTTGAAGATAAAGTACATCTGGCCGCTGGGTGTAAGCGTGATATCACCGGTACCCACGTTCCAGAGTTTGGCGCCACCGGTAAGATCCAGTGTATCGGGAATACCAATAGCACCGGTGGTAAAGTTCACCTGGCGGATCATGGCCTTAAACGGAGCAGGCCCGATGAACTCGAGCTGCCAGCCTAAACCATTTGCATCAAAGGTAATACCACCAATATCGGTATTGAAGGTGCGGAAGGTATCCAGTCCCGGCGCAGCCGGCATGGGGCAGGTCGTCGGGCTCCATCTCCATATATATGATTTATACGGGGAGGCGATGTTATAATCGGTCCACACGTAATAGATCATCTGGTCTGCCTGGTTAAAGGCAATACTAGAGTTGAAAATGGTAAACGGTTTGTTGGCCGCACTGTACCCCGATAGCGGGGCAAAGTTGGTACGCAGCACCGGTTTACAAGCCGTGATCGCTGTTCCTGAATTGGTCAGGTTCGGCGTCAGGTAGTTAAGATAATAGAGTGAATCCACACCGGCTGAACAGTTATTGCGGCCCAGGGCCAGCGGATTACTGTAAGCAGCAGGCTGTGCCTTGGCAAACTGCACAAAGCACATCACTGTAACGACTGAGAATAAAATTTTTCTCATGGTTTTCATTTTAGAGGATATTACAATGCTTCACACTTACTGATTCACTACAAACCTGCCGGTAGCCGACACCTGGCCATTCTGAATGACCTGTGTTACGTACATGCCTGCAGGCAGGTTGCTGATATCGTAATGTATGAAGTTGTTATTGGTTGCTGATTCAATCACCACTTTACCATCGGCATTCACCACCCGGATCGTTACTTTTTCTTTGGCAGGATTGGCAAAGCTGATGTTTACCACATCGGTAGCCGGGTTGGGCGAAATCACCAGGTTGTTTTTACCCGGTTCCTGAACTTTGATGATGGATGAATAGTGTATGTTGTTACCGGCATAAATCTTAGCCCGGTAAAAAGTTACTTTCGAATAGGGAAGTACATCGGTGAACCGGAAGTTGTTTGCCTGGCCATTGATGGTAGTCATGATGCCGGCTTCTGTGAAATCAATTCCGTTCTCGCTCTTCAGCAGTACTACTTTGTCGGCCGGTTCGTTGGCATTCAGCAGCAGGCTTAGTTGGTTTCCAAAAGCTGTTTTGCTTACTGAGAAATCGAGGATGCTCGCATTCAGCGGAGACCCCACGGATGTTAATGTACCGGTAGCCATGGTTTTGTTATCCGGGTCAACCGTAACGGTAACCGGTGTAAAAGAAAGCGTATAGGTGATAAAATCGTTACCCACCGGTCCAACACCTTCCACCGGCAGCCCTGCATAAGCAAGCTGTGTCTGTGTGTGATGATAGATCACCACGCTGGTATCGATGGTACCGCCCGAGTTGGCGATCTTAACAACCACCGGCATCGGCATAAACGGATTTCCAACCGGGCTCATCGTTTGTGTTAACCGCAGCTGGATGGTTTTGCCTGATATATAATAATTACCTGTATAGCTCGGTGTTCCGGATCCGTTCACCCATGCGTTAAAGAATGGGGTAAGACTTACACCCGACATCTGGTTTTCCATGTTCCTTTGCAGATCGGCAGTAGTGGCAGATTTATAAGCCAGCAGCGGATCGGCCTGGTAATCGCGGCAACCCTGGAAGAATTTGGCATCGCCCAGTAATGACCGCAGCATGGAAACGATCATACAACCGCGTTGATAAACGGCGTTGTCGTTGTTGGTTGTCCAGATGGTATTTGAATTGGCAATGCTAGCCGCACTTAATAAAACCGGTGTGGCATTGGTTGACCTTGCTGTTGTTTTTACACTTGATAAATGAGAAGCCGGCGTTACACCGATCGCAGGGATCAGTTCGGCTGCCAGTACTTCTGAATATTTTGCAAATCCTTCTGCCAGCCACAGGTGGTTCCAGGTTCCGAAAGAAACCTTATCGCCCCACCATTGGTGACCCAGTTCGTGTGCGATCACCGACCAGCTTGTCATACTACCTGAACTCATGGCCGAAAAAGTCTGATGCTCCATACTACCGCCCCAGCCAAACTGGTAATACCCGTGTTTTTCGTTGGCAAAGGGGTAGGGTCCGTATTTATTACTGAACTCCACCAGTTCGGTTTTAGAAACATCCATCCGGCTGAGTGCTGTGGTAACCGTACCGGCAGCCATGTCGGGGAATATATAATATACAACCGGCACATTAGTTCCATTAATATTAACGGTGCCGCGATAGTATCTTTTGTATTTGGCAATGCCCAGGGCAACCAGGTAAGAGGCTATGGGATAACGATGCTTGTATTTGAATGTACGTGTTCCGGCATTGATGGCGGAATCGATCAACTTACCCGGAGCAGCTACCCAAAAAGTATCGGTGCCTGTCCAGGGAACTGTTACATTAATGTCCATCGAATCAATCTTGTCCTGCATATCGGCTTTACATGGCCACCAGTCTTTGTCCTCATACGACTCCGACAATGTGTAATGATACCAGTTGAGGTTTCCATCCTGCTTACGTTGATATCCTTCGGCCTGGCCAGATACGGCTGGTGGTGTTCCGGAATAGGCAATGCTGATTGAATCAAGCGTGCCGCTGGCAACAATGGTTGATGGCAATGTGATATTTAAAATATTTACATTCCCGGAGGCCGGAAATGATTTTGTACAGTTGCTTCCATGATAGGTCACAATCAAGGAACCATTATTGAAAGAAGTTTTATTCAGATCAAAGCTCAGCGTATTTACGTTCGCTGTGATTGTTTTGAAATAAGTAGTAATGGTTCCTGCAACAACTTTGCTGGCAGTGGGATTCATATTCCAGTCGCAACGTGTATATACCACGTCGATGTTGATACCTGTACCGCTGTTACCGGTGGTACCTTGCGCCTCAGTAGGATTAAAATTCTGGGCAACAGTAAGTTGGCTCAGGAACAATAGGGCAGTTAAAAAGTAGAGTTTGCTTTTCATCTCGATTTTGGATTTGCTGATTTTAAAGGGGTTAGCTTCTTGTTGAAAACGTAAAAGGGAATTCTAAATTGTTTTATGATAGAGAAAATTGTAATTTTTTTTCTACAATACCCTGAAAAGCTACTACTAATTCCTGCGTAGGGTTTCTACCACGTATGTTTTACCCTGTTTTTCAGGTAGTTTTCTCGTTTTAACCGGCTTTTTTTGTAGCGGAATTCATCATTTTGGGGGCGTTTTTAAATCCGCCCCGCCCTCATATTACCGTTTGCTGATATGGAATGCTGTTGAACGGGCATGTACAAACCCTACTACAATATTTTGAGGTATTCACCGTTTGTACGCAATAGAGAAATCCAAAATTGTATGAAAAAACTCTGCTTGATTTTGGCAATGGTTTGCCTGGCGGGAATGTCGTTTGCCCAGCTTACCGTTACCACCAACCCGGCCAGTGCCACTATTTGTTCGGGAAATTCCGTGAGCATTACTGCTTCGGCCACACCCGTCAGTTATACCACTTCGGCCATTACCAACAACCCTTATGATCCCACATTTTTTGCAACAAATATTCTGGTGGACCAACTGGGTACATACAATGGCGGAACGCCTTACCTGGAGCCGTTAAGCTTTGGTAACTACGACGACGGCCGTTGGGACAACATTACCTTACCCTTTACTTTTCGCTTTTACGGCAATACATTTAACGCTGTAAACATAAGCACCAATGGATGGATCGGACTGGGAAGCTCCAACTCCACTGCCACCGGTTTTGGTGTGGCATTGCCTGCTGCCGGTGCACCCAACAATGTGATTCATGCCATTACCTGCGACCTTGACTTCAGGGGAGCTTCCACGGCAGCAGCACTGCAGTATTTCCTGGTGGGTTCTTCTCCCAACAGAAAATTTGTAATTGACTACAGCAATCTTAAATTCATCAGTGGTACAGCCACCGCCAATGTGCAGGTTATTTTATATGAAACCACCAACGTGGTGGAGATTCACACAACCAGTTGCACCAATACCACGCTTAACAAAGCACAGGGAGTAGAAAACAGTACCGGAACCGTTGCTTCGGTTTCCACGGGAAGAAATAATACCACCACCTGGAGCGGCATGCCAAATGCTTACCGCTTTACTCCGGATGTTATTAATTTCACCTGGTCGCCCGCTACAGGGCTGAACACCACCAGCGGTGCCACCGTAACGGCAACCCCGGCAGTTACCACCACATATACCGTTAGTGCTACCAATGTTTCGAACGGACAAACAGGCAATACCACGGTAACGGTAACCATTGATCCTGCATCATACATCCTGGCGGGAACACCCGGCGGAGCTCAAATATGCCAGAACATCAGTGTATCAGGATCTGGAACCAATTACCGGGATGGCAATTGTAATATCATTGCCAACATTTTACCGGCCGGCGGCTCTCCTGTCTCCAATGTAATCAATACCTGTGTGAAGGTGGATACCGGCGCCAACAAAATGGGCAGCTCTTCCCTGTACCTGGCCAGGAAATATGATATCGATCCATTTCTTAATCCTTATCCTGCCACCAGCACCGCAAACATCACGCTTTATTATAAGCAGTCGGAATTCAATAATTATAATACCAAGGCAACCGACAGTGGATATAAGTTATTACCGACCGGCCCGGCCGATGCAACCGGTATCAGCAACCTGCTGTTAAGGCAGTTTCATGGTACGGGTACCAACCCCACCAACTATACAGGCCCTTCGCAGGATTTTACAACCGCTACCAGCGGATTAACCGTAACCTGGAACGCCACCCGCAGCTGGTGGGAAGTAATGGTTCCGGTAACCAGTTTCTCCGGCTTCTATATCACCAGTGCACCTGTGAGTGTGTTGCCCATCAACATGGAATATTTCAAAGGAATACCGCAGGATGGAAAACACCTGCTCAACTGGAAAGCCAATTGCTCGTCGGCCAGCGTAACGTTTGAAATACAGCGAAGCACCGATGGGCAGCATTTCAGCACCATCCACAGCCTTACCGCCAGCCAGGCACGATGCGCCCAGCCATTTGATTATACGGATGCACAGCCGGAAAACGGCATCAACTATTACCGCATTAAGATCATTGATGTGGATGCAAAAGCAACATACAGCAATATCATTTCCCTTATACATAAGATCAAGGGCATGGATATCGTGAATATTTCACCCAATCCCGTAATGAACGACAATGCGGTTCTGAAGATGAATGCATTTGAAAAACTGCAGGTGAATATTGTGATCAGCGACTTCACCGGAAGGGTGTTACGGACACAAGCGGCACAGCTGATCCCGGGTATCAACCAGGTTCCGCTGAATACTTTCCGGCTGGCAAAAGGAACATACCATGTAACGGTATATACCCAGGGCGAACCGCCAAAAACCATCCGCCTCCTCAAACAGTAGTTTACTAACCCCCATAATAAATACAACAAAGGCAGTCAATTGACTGCCTTGTTGTTTTCCTACCGCCGGGTTAATTCAATAAATTGTATTTTTACCCTTTAACACCACACTCATGAGCGCCATTACTGAACACAAACCCGTGATCGGGCTTACCTGCGGAGACATTAACGGAATTGGTATTGAACTACTGATAAAAACCCTGGGCGATAACCGGATACTGGACATCTGCACGCCCGTAATATTTGCCAATAATAAAGTGCTGAATTTTTACCGGAAAGGTCTTTCAGGATACAACCTGAACTTTATGAGTGTGAAAGACCTGGGCCGAATCAACCACAAACAACTCAATCTATACAATTGCTGGGAAGAAGAAATTAATATCAATCCGGGCATATTGAATGATACCGGCGGACAGTACGCCGTTAAAAGCCTGGTGGCGGCGGCACAGGCGCTGAAAGAAAACAAAATCGACGGACTGGTTACCGCCCCCATTCACAAGAACAACACCCAATCGCAGCAATTCAGTTTTACCGGGCATACGCCGTACCTGAAAAGCCTGTACAATGTGCAGGATGTAGCCATGATGATGATTGCAGAAAACATGCGGGTAGCCCTCCTTACCGAACACCTGCCGGTGAAAGAAGTGGCACAGAAAATAACCAAAGAAGCCATCATCAGCAAACTGCACGTAATCAATAATTCACTGAAGCGGGATTTTAATATCAACAAACCAAGGATTGCCGTACTCGGATTGAACCCGCATGCAGGCGACGAAGGCCTCATCGGTAAAGAAGAAGAAGAGATCATCAAGCCCGCCATCAAGGAAGCCAAGCACCGGGATGTTTTTTGTTTTGGCCCGTATTCATCTGACGCATTTTTTGCCCGGGGACAGCACGAAAAATTTGATGCGGTGCTGGCCATGTACCACGACCAGGGCCTGATTCCTTTCAAATCACTGGCCATCGGTGAAGGCGTGAACTATACAGCCGGATTACCAGGCGTACGCACATCACCCGATCACGGCGTGGCATTCGATATAGCCGGGCAGGGCAAGGCAGATGAATCTTCGTTCCGGGAAGCCATCTATAAATGCATCGACATTTTTGTTGGAAGAAAAGAATACGATGACCAGTACAAAAATCCACTCAAGAAAATAAGCGCCTCTGTTTTGCGCAACGCCGTGGATGAAAAGATCAGCGACATGCCTGAATAAAAGGCCGGTTATTTAAATACATCGTCTGCCAATCCTTTATTGATTGTATATGAATGGATGGTGATTTCCGCCCGACCCTTGCGGTTCTTTGTTTTATCCTTTTCTGGTTTGGCACCGCTCCCATCGTCAAAATCAAAAGTTACTCCCTTGGGCAATTTATACTCTTTGGTGTTGAATGAAAAAATGATCTTGTCCGGCAGTCCGTAAGATGTGTAGTTTCCATAACTCATTTCCAGCTCATAACTTCCGTTGTCCCGGGTGGTGGTTCTTGTTTTCAATATCACCAGCCGGGCTTCGTCAATGTACAACGTTGACAGTACCACTTCCGCATTTTCATCCGATGGCAGCAACTTCACCACCCGTACCGGGATGCTGTTCAGTTTATCCTGCCCTGCATCCAGCGCCGTATAAGATCCGCTGCTGATGATATTATTCAGGTTGATGCTGACAGCGCCCTTCGGAACAAAGGAAATTCCTTTTTCATTTTTTATCTTAAGCTGGTTGGGCCTCCGGAAATAGATCACCACATTGGCCAGCGGCACTTTCAGGAAACTTACATTGGTTTTCATTTTACCGGAAGCTGTATAATCCTTTACTGTTTCAATCCGTGCTTTTACTTTTTCTACCAGTTGATGAACATCCTGCGCCTTAATCAAGGCAGGACTTACCAGCAAGCACAACAGCAGGAAGGGGAATATTTTTTTCATATCAGGACAGAATATCTTTTTTCCGGAATACCAGTACGGCGGTTGTAACAAACCCGGCAATATAAATAAGAATCACGCCCATGCTTTTTAAAATGGCAGGCAGGTTTTGCACGGAGCCGCGGATGGTTTGCCCATCGGCATCCACCGCAATGTAAAAAAATCCTTTCCAGCCCAGCATATAGGTGGTGAACAGGTAAGGCTTCAGGTATTTATCATATAGCGGTATCTGCATTTCACTGATGAGTGTGCACACGATGATGATGCAAACCGTTGCCACAATGGGGCCGATGGAGTTATCCGACAAACAGGACAGCAGCAGCGACAACGACGCCACCATGATGAGTGCCAGTGCGGCAAAACCAAAAGCAGCAAAATATCTCCACAACACATCCGACTGCTCAATCTGGTGAAGTTCCATAGACTTGGCCACCACCACATCTCCCGTTCCAAACAAAAGCATACTTAATGCCAGGGCGATCAAAGCCATCCAGGCAAGCAATGCGATCACGTAGATCACCGAGGCCAGGAATTTTGCCAGCACCAGTTCTGTACGGCTGACGGGCTTTGATACCATCAGGCGGAGGGTTCCCATATTCGCTTCTCCCGATACAATATCTCCCGCCACCAGCGCCACCAGGATGGGAACATGAATCAGCAAAAGGTTCAGAATAACAAAGCAGATCCAATATCCGTTGCTGATCCTGTCGTATGGTATTTCAAAACTGTCGTCGAGGAAACCAAGGCCAAACTGCAGGTATTCCTTTCCATTTACCAGCAGGGCCATCTGGATGAGCAGGATGATGGCGGCGATGGCGCCAAAAGCGATGTATGTCCTTGGCTTTTTGAATATTTTATACAGCTCAATTTGTAAAAGCTTCCACATGTCCGGGCCGGGTTGTAAGTGATAAAAAATAATCCTCGAGCGAATGAGTGGAGTTTACTGAAAGCAGCTGCACCTGCATATTCACCAGGTCATTGACCAGAGCTGGCACTTCGTCTTTATTCATTTTAAGCTGAACAGCACCATGGTCCGGTTGCAGGAATCCACTCCATTTTGATTGCTTCAGTTTTTCTTTTGTTTCTTTATTATCTGTTGTTTCAAGCTGAACCACAGTTTTAGACGGGTCCAGTAATTCCGCCACAGATCCTTCCACCATTTTCTTTCCTTTATCAATGATGAGCATCCGGGTGGCCACCAGCTCTATTTCGCTCAGCAGGTGCGAAGAAACGAGAATGGTTTTGCCCATCTCCCTGCTCAGTTTCAGCACCAGGTTGCGTATATCGGCAATGCCCTGCGGATCGAGGCCATTGGTGGGTTCATCCAGTACAATAAGCCGGGGGTTATGAACCAGTGCCACCGCAATGCCCAGGCGTTGTTTCATACCCTGGCTGAATGTTTTCACTTTGCTGAAAGCACGTTCTTCCAGTCCCACCTGCTTCAGCTGGTCCATCAGCAATGTCCGGGATACTTGAAGGCCGCTCATCTTTGCAAAGAGCGACAGGTTATCGTAGGCCGAAAGGTATTTGTAGAGATCCGGCTTTTCAATTACGGCTCCCACCTGTTTCAGAATTTCGGCCCGGTGAGTAAAAAGATCTTTCCCGAAAACATGAATAGAGCCGCTGCTGGGTCGTACCAGGGTAAGCAGCATGCGGATGGTGGTGGACTTACCGGCGCCGTTTTGTCCAAGGAAACCGTACACGTCGCCTTCATTAACAGTAAAAGACAAATCGGTAACAGCAGCTATTTCGTTGAATTGCTTGGAGAGATTATTTACGCGGATGATCGCTGACATAGGTTTGCTTCATCAAAGATAGAACAGATATGGAAGTAAAAACGGAGAATTATGCCGGTACAACAGGGAGGGGGTAAGCTTGCTAGCCGCCCGGATTCATATAGGACTGCAGGGCATTCACATAGGTTTCAAAAGCCTCGATGCCCTTTTTGGTGATCTTGCAGGTGGTTTGGGGGTAGTTGTTGCTGAACTGCTTGGTGACTTCAATATAACCGGCGTCTTTGAGTTTGTTGATCTGCACGCTGAGGTTGCCGGCAGTGGCATTGGTTTTTTCTTTCAGGAAGGTAAATTCCGACTCCTTTACACTGATAAGCAGGCTTACCACGGCAAGCCGTAGTTGAGAATGCAATATGGGATCGAGTTCTTTGAATTCCATTGCTGCGGCCGGTTAGTTTCCGGAGATGTTGTTTGTCTTTTTATATTCAGCCCATAAAATGAACCCGGGTATGATATACCCGATCAGTACGGCGCCTGCCATGATGAGCATGTCGTATTTGAATTCTTTATTGATGAAAACAGCAATGGCACCGGCCCAGTTAACCACGGCTCCCACGATCAATGCCTTCGATTTGGCAGCGCCTCCCTTTATAAGCATCTGGAAGGCGAATACCATCAGCATATACCCGAAGCCATTGCCGGGGGTTACGGATATGTTGATGGAGAGAATGATCACGAAGATGCATACAAAGAACCCAATGTCCACCAGCATCATCAGTTCATCAATATAGGTTTTCACTTTTTTCCGTTTGGGTTTCAGGGCATCATAGGCAAGCAGCACAACCGTTACGGCCCCGAAGATGTTCCAGCCCAGGAATAAATTTTCGGCATTGGTACTAATAAAAAAATAAGTGGAAAGCGAAGCAAGGATGAGCATGGTACCCCAAAGCAGCCAGGGTAACCCGCTGTCGGTGATATTTGCCTTTGCCTGGCTGATCATCTGGTGGATGATGGCCAGGCTCTTTTCTCCTGAAAGTTGCTCATCGTGCGGCATAGCATTAGGTATTAAGTAGTGACTTATTTTGTTGATTGTATTTTTTACGCAGCAGGTAGCCCGGAACAATCCAGGCCGCAATCATGGCGGCAGCCAGTAGCAGCAGTCCGTACTCTTCGGTAAGGTAGCTGGAAATAATTGCCAGGCACCAGCAGACGATGCCTCCTATTTTAAGCGGTTTGAATTCCATGACAATGCCCGAAAGAAAAGTGGGTGTGCCATATAACATCAGGAAAAGAGAGTAGATCTGGTCCCAACCCTTTACCCGGCCCAGTATAAAACTGAGAATGAACATGCAGATACCAAAACTTACCCAGATGAAGTTGATGATGTTTTCACTGTAGGTTTTTACCGTTTCCCGTTTCTTCGTCCGCACCAGGTAAACCACCTGGAAGATGACGGCCAGCCAGCAGCTTGCCCAGATGATTTCAGGGTGTTCAACGATTTTCAGCTGCAGCAGAACAAAATGGCCGATGGAACAAAAGAGGATCAGCCATCCCCATAACAGGTAGAGGAATCCGTTTTCACTGAACCGGTTCTTTGCCTGGTTGATCATCTGGTCGATCAGCTGCAGGCTGTCTTTGGGCGAAAATTTTTCCGTTTGCATAATCAGAAATTGATGGGATGCCGGGCAGGTAAATGTCCCGCCCGGCATTTTAATTATTTACAATCAGCCAGCAGCATTTCCACCCGCTGTTTACCCCAGTTGGGATGAATGTCACTGACGGGTTTGAATTTGTTGTACTTATCCAGTGAAGATTGCAGTACCGGCTTTGCGGTGGCGCATCCCCCACCAAATTGTTCCGGCGTATACTTAAGTCCCTGACCCCGCAGGTATTCGGGCCTTGGATTGCTGGGGTCCTGCTGCATGGCAGCATCCAGGTAAGACGATATCTCCTGGCCATATTCCATGTACCGCTGCATGGGGTTCACCATCATATGGCTGCTGGCGATCATGCTTTTCATACAGCTGATCTCTGAATTGTTCGGCTGTAATGAATCCGCTTTATCGATCAGCGCCGTTGCTTTGTCGGCCACCGCATCGATCTTTGATTTATCCTGCATCGTATAGGTATAATTCACATGACACAGTGCGGCATAATAATATGCCAGCCATTGATTTTTTTCTGCGGTGGCAATTCGTTCAAAATTGTTTGCCAGGGTAAGCAGGCTGGCCGGGTTTTTAAAACTGGTGTCGATGGCGGCAATATTATTTTTCATGGCGGCCATGTATTTATCGCTTTGTGCCGAAGCGCCGGCTGTTATTAAAACAACCGCCAAAAAGAGCATGCATTTTTTCATGATGAAATGATTTAAGTAGTGTATCGTTTATTATTTTTTGTTTTTCAGTTTCTCGTACTCTCTTTCCACCGAATTGGCCCGGGGAAAAATATAGGCGCCGGCAAAGTGAAAGGCAAGCCCGATGCCCCAGCCCAGGGTTGGCCACAAGGGCCAGGGGATATAATTCCATTCGTTGTCATTAAAGTCCACATGGCTGTGGTTGCCGGAAAAATACCAGAGCGCCCATAAAAAGCCGTTAACAATAATATAGGAAGCCAGGTGTCCTTTAAAGCTGGCTCTTTTTTGTGCAATTTCCCATAACACGGGGTCTTTGCCTTCTGGAGCGGGTTGATGCTGTGACATGGTAAATGTTTGTATTGGTTATTGATTTGTTTTAAAGATTGTTGTTGATGGCGTCCTGTGTGCGGTCGATCCCGAAACTAAGGAAGCACCCGATAAAGATGAACCTCTTAGATGGCGGGGTTACCGGCACTTTGCGGCTTCCGTCGTTGCTGTAATTATAATTGAACACCTGGTTCTGCCCCAGCACATTGTTTATACCCAGCACCCAAACAGCAAATACTTTCGGGTTTGTTTTTCCCAGGTTAGGCAGGTAATTCACGCTAAAACTCATGCTGTTGTAATTAATTGTTTTGCCGGCATCAGTAATCACGTATTTGGTTTGTGCATTGTCGTATGCAATGCGGTAATACGGGCGGCCGGTGGCAAAATTGTAGCTGAGGTTGAAACCGGTTTTCCAGGGCAGCACAAATTTCTTGATTACCAGGGCTGCCGTATGATTGGCAGCAAACGACGGGGTGATGGCATATGGATAATTCAGGAAATCCCGTTTGGTATCGAGGTACGAATACGAGATCCAGTAATCAACATTTTTAAAGGTTTTTTTATCCCGCCAGAAAAGTTCAACACCCTTTGCATCGCCAAAACCATTATTACTTGCGGCTGATTCTCTTCCGGCAATATTGACAGATGTTTTATACAGGTCGCTGTATTTTTTATAAAACGCCTCCACCCGGAAAGTACGCTGGCTGGTAAGCTTTTGATACTGGAGGATGTAGTGAGCGGCCCTTGAGTAATCAAGATTTGCCGTGGCCGGCAGAATCCTCCGGTCGGGGTTTTGATAAAACAGTCCGTACGCAACCGACGCCTGGCTGTTATCCGGGAACTTGTACGCAAGGGAAACACGGGGAGCCACATTCCATTTACTGATGAGCTCAGAATGCTCCAGCCTGCCACCAAGCTTGGCAGCCAGGCTGTTGGTAATGTAAATGTCGCTTTCGGCAAATACTGATACCAGGTTGTCTTTTACTGTTCCGGGAAATTCTGTTCCGTCGTATAAGGTATAGGTGGATTTTTCATTGCTGTAGAAATAATCACTGCCGAAGCGGATCACATTCAGGCCATTCAGTTTCTTCTCGGCCACTACCCTCGCCTGGGCATATTGAGCCCTGTTATTCACTTTGAAATTTTTGAACGCATAGAAAACCGGTGTGGTGATCACCTGCTTTTGATTGGCGGCGTCCTGCAGTTCATTTACAATATCGTCTTTGTTGGTGCTGTAACTGATGCCGGCATAGATGCGCCAGCCATTGCCCAGGTTGTCTTTCCAGTTAATGTTCTGATAGGTGTTCAGGTTTTCAATGGAAAAAGCGTCTTTCAGGCTGGCCGAATCGATATCCGGATTTCTGAAGCCGGTTTTATTGCCGCTGATGTATCCGTAGTATTTGATCATGCCACCCGACTTTGTTTTTATCCGGAAGTTGGCGTCTCCCTGGTGGTAAACCGGTATCTGGAAAAAATCCTGCTTTTGTTTGTTGATGGCAAACCCGAGCAAGAGGTTGGTATAATTATAAGATACACCCCAGGATGATTTTTTATCCTTCGCCAGCTTTTGAATACCGCCGCCGATACCCACCACAGATATACCAAGGTCTGCCTCTGTTCTGTCGGGCAGATCTTTGCTCTCCAGCACCAGCACCGAAGAAAGGGCCTGGCCATACAGGGCCGAGTACCCGCCCGAACTGAAGATGGTTCCACGGAAAAGGAATGGGTTGAACCGGCCCCGGGTGGCAATACCCGGCGTACTGCTGTAAAAGAAATTGTTCACAAGGTTTCCATCCATGTATATTTTGCTTTCGGTGGCAGAACCACCCCGTACAAACAATCCTTCGCTTTCTCCCACCTGTTGTGTTCCCGGTAGGGTTTTAAACGCACTGGTCACATCTCCGTTGGCGCTGGGGGTGGTAACAATATCAATGGCATTCAGCACCGCTCCTTTGTTCTTATCGCTGGCCACAAATGCCCCGGCTGATATTACCACGGCCTTCAGCTCGGTCACCAGTTCTTTCAGCGAAATATTGATGTGGAGGGAAGCAGAACCAAGGGTAATTTCCTGTTCAAACGACCTGAAGCCGACAAGTGTGGCTTCCAAAACCTTTTTGCCCGTTTCGGTGCTGGTAAACGAATAATTACCGAGCGAATCGGTGGTAGAACCATCATATGTATTTTTAAGTGCCACGCTAACCCCACCCAACGGTTTTCCTTTTACATCCGCAATCCGTCCGCTGATCTTTGTCTGTGCATTTGCTTTCAACCCGATAAATAAAGCAGCCAGACAAATGAGCTTTTTCATGTTCCTGATTTTGACACAAACGTAAAGTAGTTTATTTTATAAACCAAATATTTCAAGAAATAAATTTTTTGAGTAACCAAATGACGATGTATATGCTCGTTCAAGTTGTCTTTCTAAGTAGTTGATTTTGTATTTATTAAGATGGGATTTGTAGGCTACACCAGACTGTTAGTGGGGGCAACTACTTATCAACATCGGCCAAAATTTATTTTTTTATGTGGGGGCAATTTGTAATTTAGCAACAGAATTTAATGGGTTAGTAAGTACAAAGGGTCAGCAGAAATGTTGACCCTTTTACTTTGAATGAAATGCCGGCTATGCTTCTCCCCTGGTAAAAAATTCTGCTCATTTTCCCTGTCTTTTATAAGCACCCCCGCTGGTTATTTTCTGGATTCAGGGTGGGGTGATTGAATTTTTCATTCTTCATTTTACATTCTACATTTACGGCATGAGCAAAACCAAATCGGCTTTTTTTTGCCAGAACTGCGGGTACGAAAGTGCCAAGTGGGTGGGCAAGTGTCCATCCTGCAATACCTGGAATAGTTTTGTGGAAGAAATAATTGTTAAAGGATCTGATAAAAAGGAAAAAGACCCCTGGCAGGATTACCATGGCAGCAGCAAGGCAAAAACGATCGCCATTAACGAAGTAAGCAGTGCCGAGGAAAAAAGGATCAGCAGTGCCGACCCTGAACTGAACCGGGTG
>DMRT01000326.1 GCA_003455235.1 Chitinophagaceae bacterium | reverse complement strand
GCCACTCCAAAGTTTCGGGGGTCGTCCACCCGCTTGATGCCCAGCATGGAATGCGGACTGCTGATCACTTCTTTTACGTCGTATTCGGCAATGGTATCGCCCAGTACAATAAGCACCTCATCATTCCCCACAATTTCCCGGGTAAGGTTGATCGCATGGCCGATACCGAAGCGTTCGTTCTGATGAACAAAATGACAGTTGAGGTTTGGGTATTTCGCCTGCACATAGTCCTGTATCTTCTCCCCCAGGTACCCAATGATGAAAATGAAATCTTTAATGCCGGCCTCATGCAGCTGGTCTACAATGATGCTGAGGATCGTTTTTCCGGCTAGCGGAATTAACGCTTTGGGTTGTGTATATGTATGCGGACGGAGCTTTGTGCCTGCACCCGCTACGGGAATTATTACCTTCATTGCGGACAACTAACCTGCCGGTGGCAGTGTATTTAGTTTACAATTGAATCTTTCTCAAAACCTGAAACGGCTGTGAAAGTAGTAAATTTTATGTAAATGCAACCGTTTGCAGGATACGGGATGGCGATACCGGACAAGGGATACCGGATTCGAAAGAATGATCCATTCAGTAAATAGATGCCGGCTGCTTATATTTGTGGCCCTAACATCAAACTATGTATAAAGACACCGCCGTTTTTAACCTCATCCATAAGGAACTGGAACGCCAGCGTAATGGCATTGAACTGATTGCTTCAGAAAACTTCACCAGCCTGGAAGTGATGAAGGCCATGGGCACTGTACCTACTAACAAATATGCAGAGGGCTATCCCGGTAAACGGTATTACGGCGGTTGTGAAGTGGTGGACGAAATTGAACAGCTGGCCATCGACCGGCTTAAAAAAATATTCAATTGCTCCTGGGCCAATGTACAGCCACACAGCGGTGCTTCGGCCAATGCAGCTGTTTTCCTGGCAGTAATGAAACCGGGAGAAAAATTCCTGGGACTCGACCTGAGCATGGGCGGCCACCTTACACACGGCAGCCCGGCCAACTTCAGTGGCAAAACGTACCATGCCCTGCATTACGGTGTAACCAAAGAAGGCATTGTTGACTACGAACAACTGGAAGCAAAAGCTAGGGCTGAAAAACCGAAGATGATCATCTGCGGCGCTTCGGCCTACAGCCGCGACTGGGATTACAAACGCATCCGTGCCGTGGCCGATGAAATCGGCGCCGTGGTGTTTGCAGACATTGCCCATCCCGCCGGCTTGATTGCAAGCGGTTTATTAAATGATCCGTTCGATCATTGTCATATTGTTTCTTCCACCACGCATAAAACATTACGTGGACCAAGGGGCGGCATCATTATGCTGCGTCATGATTTTGAAAATCCCTGGGGATTGAAAGATCCAAAAGGAAACCTGCGCACCATGAGTTCACTGCTCGACCTGGCCGTATTCCCCGGATCGCAGGGCGGACCGCTGGAACACGTGATTGCAGCAAAAGCCGTTGCATTCGGCGAAATACTTTCCGACGATTTCAAATCATATGGCAAGCAGGTAATTACCAATGCACAGGCAATGGCAAAAGCATTTGTTGGCCGTGGATATAATCTTATCAGCAACGGCACCGACAACCATTTAATGCTGATTGACCTGCGCAATAAAAATATCACCGGTAAGAAAGCACAGGAAACATTAGACAAAGCACACATCACTTTAAATAAGAATGCTGTTCCGTTCGACGACAAATCTCCTTTTGTTACTTCGGGTATCCGGGTGGGCGTTCCGGCCGTAACAACAAGAGGCATGAAGGAAGTCGATATGGAGATTGTGGTGAACCTCATCGATAAAGTGCTCATGAATGCTCATGACGAAAAACTGATTGAATCCGTGAAAGAAGAAGTGAAAGGATTCATGAAGCAGTTCCCGCTGTACCCGGAACTTTAATAAATAGCCGGAAACACCTCACTGCCGGCAACTGGTATCCGCAAACCGGCATGGTTACATTCGCCCGAATTGTATACATTTGAACATAACCTGCACCGTTGCCAAAGTTCATTCTGTTCATACTGTCCGGGCTGATATATCTCATCCCTTTTGCACAGCAACCAATAAGCATTGAGAAGAAGAAAGACAGCCTGCGGGCCCTCCTGCAATCAGCCAGACCCGACACCGCACGGATCAGGATCCTGTACGAGCTCTCCCTTTTACTGCACCGTACCGAACTGGATGAAAAGCTGCTGCAGTATGCTTCCGAATCACTCACTCTTTCACAAAAAGAAAATTACCCTTGGGGCATGGGTGCCGCTTATTACGTAAAAGGGTTTTATGCATTTGCCATAAGAAATCATGAACAGGCACTCTCCGATATTGCCCGTGCCGAAAAAATAATGAAAGAGGCCGGGGATAAAAAAAATGCCGGCATATGTACCTACCTGCTGGCAAACATACACTTTGACCTGGGAGACTATACCGGGTCGGTTAAAAACGGCCTCGATGCCCTCGCTGCCTGGCAAACGGCCGGTTACCGGGACTTAAACGGATCCTGCCACTACGACCTGGCCGTTGCATATGCCCGCCTCGGCAACAACAGCAAGGCAATAGAACACGCTTACAAAGCGCTGAAAGCTTCCGAGGCACTGAACGATCAGAAAGTGGTGGCACAGTCTCTTCACCTCATCGGGGCTTTGTACTATGGTTTCGGCGATTATGAAAATGCGATGAAAAATTTTCAGGCAGCTACCGGCATTTATAAAAAACTTGGCAACCGCTACGATTTTGCCCAGAACAACAACATGATCGGTGAAGTGTTACTGGAACAGGGTAACCTGACCGGAGCATATAACCAGTTTTATCAGTCGCTGAAAATCTATGAAGAACCGGGAGCACCGGCCTGGGGTATCCCGTGGGGGTATTCAAACCTGGGAAGTGTGTATGAAAAACAAGCCGACTCTGCCCTCGCCGCCGGCAACAAAATATGGGCATCGGCAAAATACCGGGAGGCCTTAAACAGCTTTACCCTTTCCCTACAGAAATTTGAAGAGATAAAAGACATGGCTGCCGTGGCCGAACAGAAAATATTCATCGGGAAAACCTACTTTAAAACAGGACAGATGGCTGCTGCCAAAAAATTTCTCCTGGAAGGATTGAGCATCGCCGGCAGGTTTGGCGAAAAATTAAATCTCATGCCCAGTTACCTCTACCTTTCACAGATAGACAGTGCAGAAGGAAACCTGGAAAAAGCTTATGAGCACTACAAATTGTATACCCGTTACCGGGACAGCATGTTTAACCGGGAAAGTTCGCAGCGGCTTTCCATCTACAAAGTGCAGTACGAGTTTGAGAAAAAAGAACAGGAGCTTAAATTACTCACCGCTGAAAACAAATTGCAGTCGGCCCTGGCCGATAAACAGAACCAGCGGAAATGGTTTGCATGGATCATGGCGGGATTGATTTTGCTGCTGAGTGCCGCTGGCTTTTACCGCTATCGCCGCAACAGCCGGATCCGGTCGGAACAAAAACTGCTTAAAGACCGCCTCGCCATCAGCCAGGACCTGCACGATAATATTGGTTCCACCTTGAGCAGTATTTCCGTGTATTCACAAGTGGCCAAACTGCAGGCTGAAAAAACAGGTAAAGCAGACCTGAATGAACTGCTGGAAAAAATCGGTTCCACCTCCACCGAAATGGTTACCGAAATGAGCGACATCGTATGGGCCATTAACCCACGCAACGACAGCATGGAAAAAATCATTCAGCGGATGGAATCATTTGCCAGGCCGCTTGCCGCTGCCCGGGATATCCGCTTCGAACTCCGGTACGATGAGCAACTGCAATCCCTTCACTTGTCCATGAATAAACGGAAGAATTTCTACCTCATCTTTAAAGAAGCGGTAAACAACGCTGTTAAGTACTCCGCTGCCAGCCTTCTTATTGTTGATATCCATACAACCAGGAACATGCTTGTTCTTTCTGTACAGGACAATGGTATAGGATTCAACACAGAGGCAGAACTTACGGCTCATCACTCATCCCTTTCGGGCAACGGCCTGATCAATATGCAGGAAAGGGCCGCAGAGTTCAATGCTGTATTGAAGATACAAAGCAGCCCCGGCAACGGTACAATCATCACACTTGAATTGCCGGTAAACTGATCCTTTTCTTAGCAAGTTGCCTATCCCCGCTTTTGGTGATTGCTGCTTATGTTATTTTCCGGAACTTTGAAACAATTAAATCTTATGCCGCTACGCATTGTCATTTTCGACGACAACAATAATATACGGGACAGCATCGGCATGCTATTAAAGACCGAAGAACAGTTTGAACTGGTGGGTTCTTTTCCGCACGTGCTGGATTGCGTGGATGAGGTGAAAGCCTGCAACCCGGATGTGGTACTGATGGACATTGAAATGCCCGGCATGAATGGCATAGAGGCCGTTCGTCTCATCAAACAGGCCATGCCGCACACCGAGATACTGATGCAAACGGTTTTTGAAGACGATGACCGTGTGTTTGACTCCATCTGCGCCGGTGCATCGGGGTATATTCTGAAAAGCCAGCTCAACACCCGGCTGATCCCTTTTATTAAAGACCTGCAGGGCGGCGGCTCCCCCATGTCGCCCACCATCGCCCGTAAAGTACTGGGCAAAATGCAGGAAGTGTCTGCGGTTATCCGACAGGAACCGGGCAGCGACTATAAACTTTCTTCCCGGGAAAAAGAGGTGCTGGCCTGCATAGTGAACGGACTGTCACACAAAATGATTGCCGGCGAATTAAACATCAGTTACGAAACAGTGCGGAGCCATGTTAAAAAGATCTACGAAAAGCTGCACGTTGTTTCCATTTCACAGGTGGTATTCAAAGCCGTGAACGAGAAACTTCTTTAACCGGTTGCCCGGGACCTATCACCGGGTTTGGTGATTTTTTCTACCCGTCTTCAAAATTATTTTTACGGCTGCTAAACTTTTATGCATGCGTAAAAAAATTGCCGTTGCCGGCCTGTTGATCTGTATCTCCCATTTTTCAAATGCACAGTCATTCGCCATCAATACCGATGGCAGCACGGCCCATGCAAGTGCCCTGCTGGATGAAAGAGCACCACGAAAGGTGTGCTGGTGCCGCGGATGAGCAAGGCCGAAAAAAATGCAATTGCATCACCGGCAGCGGGTTTACTGGTATACCAGAATGCACCGGACAGCACCGGGTTTTATTATTACAACGGGTCCGCCTGGCTTTGGCTGGCAGCAGCAACCAATATAACCGGCTGGAGCACCACGGGAAATGCCGGCACCGACACCGCCGTGAATTTTATCGGCACCACTACCAATATGCCTTTTCGTTTTAAGGTAAATAATAAATGGGCGGGCCAGTTTGACGATAACCAGGGCAATTTTTTTATTGGCACCAATTCCGGCAAGAGTACCACTTCCGGAATCGTTAATACTGCATTTGGCACCGGTGCGCTGATCAATAATACCACTGGCAATTTTAATACAGCCGTGGGCGGCGGCAGCCTTCTTTCCAATACCACCGGCACTCAAAACATTGCGATGGGAAATTCTGCTATGGGCAATCACAAAACAGGTGATAATAACGTGGTGATCGGTGCGGTATCCATGTGGCAGGATACATTAGCCTCTAACAATGTTGCCGTGGGTGCCTTTGCAGGATTTGAAGCCCGTAATGTTTCGGGAAATGTAGCTGTAGGGCAAAGTGCTCTTTTTCAGAATAAAAAAGGAAATTTTAAAACCGCTGTTGGTAATAATGCATTGCTGAGTGATACCTCCCTTTCTCCCAACACAGCAGTAGGTTCGGGTGCACTCCAGCTGAATGTAGGCGGCTTGAGAAATGTGGCTGTGGGCGCCGAAGCCCTGCTTTCCAACAATAGTTCGGGTAATGTGGCCGTGGG
Source organism: Chitinophagaceae bacterium (assembly GCA_003455235.1). GTDB lineage: Bacteria > Bacteroidota > Bacteroidia > Chitinophagales > Chitinophagaceae > Ferruginibacter. The sequence continues at coordinate 5,351 of DMRT01000326.1, read as the reverse complement.
TACCGCTTCCCTCCGGTCCAACAGCTCCGGTACCAGCAATACCGCTGTGGGCGACAGCAGCATGGCGGGCGCCACCACCGGAAGTGAAAATACGGCGCTGGGTACATTCAGCCTCTTAAAGATCGGGAATGGTGTTTATAATACCGCCGTAGGCTCAGAAGCTCTTAAGAATTCGGTAAATGCATTTGGTAACACCGCAATCGGGCGGCAAACACTGGTCGCAAATACGTCTGGCGGCTCCAATACCGGGATAGGGCATGCCGCTTTGTTTTCCAATACAACCGGAGGATTGAATGTGGCGGTTGGTGCCGGTTCGCTGGTATCGCACCGTACGGGAAATGATAATACGGCGGTAGGTACCGATGCCATGTTCTCCGACACGTCGGGTGTATTTAATGTAGCGGTGGGCAGCGATGCCATGTTCAATTCAAAAAATACTGTTGGCAATGTTGCCGTTGGCAATGAGGCATTATACAGCAATAAAACAGGCAACAATAAACTGGCCATCGGCACCATTGCATTGAGGCAGGATACATCTGCTTCATCCAATACCGCCATTGGCAATCAAACACTTTCAGCCAACACAAACGGGAAAAACAATATTGCCATCGGCTATAGTGCACTCAGGAATAATACCATGGCATCAGCTAATACAGCCATCGGGGATTCGGCCATGTACACACAATCTTTCAGCAACGGGAATGTTTCATTCAGTACCAACAATACCGCACTTGGATACCGGGCATTATTGAAAAACCAACCCACAAATATCATTGAAGGAATAAACAATACTGCCATTGGAACCAATGCATTGTCCACCAACAGTACCGGTTCCAACAATGTGGCAATAGGCTACAGTTCAATGCTGTCGGGTGCTATCGCAAAAGAGAATACAGCCATTGGTAGTTTTTCATTATCAGAAGCCGGATTAAATGCACCCAATAACGGACTGTTTGGCAATTTCAATACGGCCGTTGGATATAACAGTGCAAAAAGTATCCGGTCCGGATTCTCCAATGTGGCCATCGGGTATGAAGCACTGCGTGAGGATAGTTTGGGAACAGGCAATACCGCCATTGGCACCGGCGCCATGCAGTTCTTTACGGACGGCGGGGATCAGAATGTGGCGGTGGGAAATTTTACAATGACAAATTCAAAAGGAAGCCGCAAAGTAGCCATTGGCGCAAGTGCACTTGCCAATGATACAGCAGCCATTGGCAATACGGCAGTGGGATGGGGTGCGATGACACTTAACCGCCGCGGTGTGAACAATGTGTCTGTTGGTGTTAGTACCATGTACGGAACCCTCTCGGGCAGCCGGAATGTGGCCATTGGCGACAGCGCCCTTTTTTCAAATAATTTTTTTGTACCAAGCGGTGATCATTTTACCAATAATACCGCCATCGGGTACAAGGCATTGCTGGGCACAAATGGTACATCCGCCACACTCGGAATTGACAACACGGCTGTCGGAATGCTGAGCGGACAGGCAATTACCATTGGCAATGGAAATACTTTTATCGGTTCATCCTCCAATGCATCTTCCAATTCCATTAATAATGCCAGCGCCATTGGCTACCAATCCCTGGCAGCGCAAAGCAACACTATGGTGCTGGGAAGTATCAGTGGAGTAAACGGTGCAACATCCGGTATTAATGTAGGCATTGGAACCAACACTCCCGATGCACGCCTGCACATTGTACGCAATGGCGCCAGCGGCGGCACCTACCAGCCTGAATCGGGATTGATACTGGAAAACAGCTCCATTTTCACCCTTCAGTTCTCAACACCCAATGGCTCACCTGCCCTCATTCGTTCTGGTAATGCAGCAACTGCACAACGCAGCGGAATCACGTTCGAAGCAGACAGCTCCATTAATTTCAACAGTGGCGGTTCATTAACCCGGGTAACCATTGACAATACCGGTTTTATGGGTGTACGAACCTCGGCTCCTGCGAGTTACCTGGATGTATTTGGGTCTACCGGCAGCGGTATCTCTTCATCTACCATCTCCACTACGTTGGATCAGTTTGATCATACCCACATCATTTTGCCCACGGCAGCAGCGGTGGTTATCACCCTGCCTGCAGCAAGCACCTGCACAAGAAGAGAATACACCATCGTAAACCAGGACAATTCTGTGCACGCCATTACCAGTTACCTTGATTTCACCGGCGCTGCCAACATCACCCTTACCGCCAACAGCAGCATCACCATACAAAGCAACGGCACCAACTGGTACCGGATACAGTAAATAATCAACCGATTAACCGGAATCATTGATCCGGCGCCTTCTTTCTCCAGTGATTTTTATGCGGTACAGTTTATTCGGTTTAACTTTAGAATAAATTGTTCAGCATGAAATCCATCCTCCTTTCCGGAATAGTGCTTGCAACACTCCTCCGTCAAACAGCCACCGCACAATCGCTGGCCATCAATACCGATGGCAGCACCGCCCATGCCAGTGCCATCCTTGATGTAAAAAGCACCCTGAAGGGGATGCTTATTCCACGCATGAGCAAGACAGAAAAAAACGCCATCCCCACTCCGGCAACAGGCCTGTTTATCTACCAGTCGGGCCCCGACAGCACGGGATTTTATTATTACAATGGTTCTTCCTGGACCTGGTTATCCAATAACCTCACCGGCTGGAGCACTACGGGAAACACCGGCACTACCCCGGCTGCTAATTTCCTGGGAACAACCGATAACAACGCCCTTGCAATCAGGACTAACAATGCCGAACGGATGCGCATCACCACAAATGGTGAAGTAGGCATTGGTACCACCACACCTAACTCCAGTTATGGTTATGCCCGTCTTGAACTGGCATCCGAAGGATTTGGTGCGCCCACCGATATGCTGGTACGCAATGCAGTGAATAATGCCGGGTATGCTCCCGGCTATGTGCTTCAGCATGCAAGAGGCACTTTAGCAACTCCAACAGCCGTAATCAATGGTGATTACCTGGGAACGTTTACCAGTATGAATTACGACGGCAGCAATTACCTGCAAACCTCCGCTATTGATTTATGGACCGATGGCCCTGTATCAACGAACAAAGTACCAACCAGGTTTCAGTTCATGACCATGGACACCGGTGGAGTTTATACAACCAGGATGATCATTAAGAGTAATGGACTGATCGGGATCGGAACCAGCACCCCGGGCGACAAACTGGAGATCAACGGCAACCTGCGGTTTACGGGTGTTGACACTATTTATGCAGCCCCTTCCACCACCGGAAGCGGCAAATCTATTTGGATGCGGGCCGGAAATCCCTTTGTTCCGGTTGGTGGATCAGGCGGAAGCATCAATATAGAAGCAACGAATAACATGCCTTCGGGTGGGTCCGGTTACGGTAACCTTGGACCATCGGGTGTGATCAACTTAACAGCAGGAAGCGGATACAATACGGCGGGAGGTAATATTAATATAACTGCCGGGCAAAGTTCGTACTGGGCATTGGCAAACGACTCTCACTCAGATGTAATCCTGAAAGGCGGGTATAATATTAACGCACCCGATGCGGCCACCCTGACAACCGAAGGAGGACGTATCGTTTCCTTCAACTCCACCACGTCGAATGGAGGTAACCTGGTATTGAAGCCGGGCACGGGTGCCGGGGGCGGTGCCAATGGATATATACACCTGGATGGTATAATAGCCATGACCGTTTCTCTGGGATTGGGAGGAGGTTCTTCGGGTTCACCGGTTTCACTGTTGAATCAAAAATCATTTACAGGCCTGTTACCGGCTGATGGCGTAAATAATTACTACCAGTTACCCAGCCCGGTCACCTATTCGGGCAGGATGTATTATATAAGAAACAACAGCTCCACATTCAGCGCCGTGCTGGTTACTGCCGCCGGCCTTTTGTACCCCGGCAGCAGCAGTGCAGGCAGCAGCAGCTTTACGTTAAATGCTGGCAGTTCACCTAAAACCGTGCTGGCGTTGAGCGACGGACAAAACTGGATCATACTTAAACAGGATTAAGCCGGTATTACCGCTTTGTGGTATTTGCCCGCAATCATCTACCCGCTAGTTTTGTGCCTTGCAAAACAGGAATAACTGAGTAACCCGGTACTGGTAATAATGATCCACAATTTTGCAGCATGGTTGATAACTATTTTATCAATTATTCTACAAACGGGTAGAAAATTTACTAATATTACAGCAGTAATTACCCAACCATTTCCCTGATAAAGCAAGAAATTCCAATCTCTTCGGGAAACCATCTGACCAAACCATCATAACTAACATTCTACCATGACTAAATTTTTGCGTTTAGTGTGTGCAACATGCATTGCATTCACGCTGTATTTTTCTGCCAACTCCCAATCACTAAGTGTAAATACCGATGGAAGCACCGCCCATGCCAGTGCCTTACTGGATGTGAAAAGCACCGATAAAGGAGTTCTAATCCCCCGCATGAACAAAACAGAAAGAAATGCCATTGCCGCACCAGCCACCGGCCTGCTGGTTTTTCAAAATGCACCGGATAGCATTGGCTTTTATTATTATAATGGAACATCCTGGTTATGGATGGCAGCGGCAAATGCCAACGTGGGCTGGCTAACCACCGGTAATGCAGGTATCGACCCGGTTAATAATTTCTTAGGTACCACCGATGCCAATTCGCTGCGGTTGCGGTATAATAATATATTCTCCGGCCAGGTAAATGACACTACTACTTACCTGGGTTATAAAGCCGGTCTCACCAACCCGGCCCTGGCACATAATATTGGTATTGGCCCAAGTGCTTTGCAGAATAACACCACTACTTATAATATTGCTATTGGCGACAGTGCCCTGTATGGCAATACTGCCGGTGGGGTACTTGGCATCGGGTACCGTACCCTGATGTCGAATGCCGCTTTTGATGTTACTGCCATCGGTTATAATGCACTTGACAGCAATACCACCGGCAACCGGAATGTGGCCATCGGGAACCATTCCATGCGCAGCAACAAAACCGGCAATGTTAGCGTGGCTTTGGGATATGCAACCTTATTAAGAAATACTACGGGAGCCTTTAATACCGCCATCGGGGATGCCAGCCTGTTCAATAACACAAGTGGTTACAGCAACACCGTTACCGGTTCTAACGTAATGGGTTTTAATACCACGGGTTATGCCAACACAGCCATGGGTGTAAACAGTATGTATAATAATGTGGCCGGCTTCAGCAACACCGCCATCGGGTACCAGAGTCTTTTCCTGAACGACAGTACCAGTGGCAATACGGCGGTGGGCCTTTACAGCATGTACTCCCATAAAAAGAACACCAACAACACGGCCATTGGTTTGGAAGTAATGCAATACGACAGTGCCGGTTCCCTGAACACAGC
>DMRT01000037.1 GCA_003455235.1 Chitinophagaceae bacterium | reverse complement strand
CTGGTTTGTGAAGAAGTGGGAACCGTGGCCATCGACCGGGATAAGTTATTAAAAGAATGCATCCACCTGCTTTCGTGAAATACCCGGAAAGTCTTCACAGAAAAATAGTAATCCACCTGCCTGTAATTATGAGTTCGCCTGTTCCCGTTCTGCCCGGGCCGCTTTTCTTTTTGCGTCTATTTCTGTTTTCGCAATGATGCGGTCAAAGTTGATGTATACTTCAAAGTATATCTTAATCACTGCCAGTACCAGTATGAATATTTTTCCGGCGCCAAACCCAAGGAACATACTGCCCACGATCACCACGAACTGCTGAACGATGATGCGGCCATAAGGCTGAAACATCAGCTTCATCATCGACACTGTTTTATATTCGCCCGAAAGAAAAAAATCAAAGAGGTTCTGCAGGGTATAATAGGTGATAAAGATCAGCAGGAGAATAAGGCCTTCGTGCCCCAGTGCAGCAGGGATCTGCCGGTACGTTTCGAGCAGTGAGTCGCTCTTTATCAAACCGCTTACGGCAAAAAAAATCTGCGTTTGCACAAAAACGAATATCCCGTAATGAACAATGAAGAAGAGAATAAAGAATAAACCGGTCGCCATCACGGCCGGTTTCCCGGCCTGCCATTCATCTCTTGGCTTTACCAGCATGGTAACGCTGGCGAGTTTCACTACGGTGAAGAGACCGATGATGACCGTTTCCATGCAATACACCAGGAATACCCTTGCCGCATCCCATCCTTCAAACCAAACGCCATACACCGGAATGAGATTTACAATTATCAACAGATAATCGCCCGGGCTTAATTTTCTTTTAAGCATTCGCATAAAATTGTAGAAAGTTTGCGATGGTAAATTAAATAATTTTGGCATCCAACAAATACCCACTGACACGTATGCAGCAATACTCCCTGGTGATACACGGCGGCGCCGGAACCATACTGAAAGAAGACATGACTCCCGAACTGGAACAGGCATATATAAAAGGTTTGGAAGAAGCCCTCGCGGCGGGGTATGCCGTACTGGAAGAGGGGGGCTCGGCCATCAATGCGGTGAAGGCCGCTATTGTGGTGCTGGAAGATAACCTGCTGTTCAATGCAGGCAGGGGGTCGGTATTCACCAAGAAAGGGGTGCAGGAAATGGATGCCGCCATCATGGACGGAAAGAACCTTGATGCCGGTTCGGTAGCAGGTATCCGCAACGTGCGCAACCCGATAGAGCTGGCAGCCGAAGTGATGACCAACAGCAACCACGTTTTTTTAAGTGGCAAGGGTGCCAACGATTTCGCTATCAAGCAGGGAATTAAACTGGAACCCGATGAATATTTCTTCTCACAGTTTCGCTACGATCAATGGAAGGAGATCCGTGACAGCGACAATTACTCCCTCGATCATACCCACCAGGGACTGGAAGAACTGATGAAGGATAAAAAATTCGGAACCGTAGGCGCCGTGGCCTGCGACCAGCATGGTAATATTGCAGCCGCCACCAGCACCGGCGGTATGACGAATAAAAAATACGGCCGCATCGGCGACAGTCCCCTGATCGGCGCCGGCACCTATGCCAATAATAATACCTGTGCCATCAGCTGCACCGGCCATGGCGAACCGTTTATCTGTGCGGTGGCCGCACACGATGTAAGCTGCCTGATGGAATACAAGGGCCTCACGCTTCAGCAGGCCATGAATGAAGTGGTGAATGTGAAACTGGTGCGCATGCATGGCGAAGGCGGAATGATCGGGGTGGATGCAACCGGCAATGCCGCCATGGTGTTTAACAGTGCCGGTATGTACCGGGCCATGCAGAACAGCAGGGGTGAAAAGAAGATCGGCATTTATAAAGATTAAGAATTTGTGCAGCCACTGGTGATATCTTCGCAACCAGGTGTATCTTCACCGTGGACTGACACCTGGAGAAACTCATGAAAAAGATCGCTGTAATCGTTGCCGGGGGTAGCGGAAGCCGGATGAACAATCCCACACCCAAACAATTCCTGTTGCTGAACGGTAAGCCTGTTCTGTATTATTCCGTCAACACGTTTCTTCAATCGTATCCCGATATGCAGGTGATCCTGGTGCTGCCCGAAGACCATGTTGCCACCGGCCAGGAAATCATTGACGCCTTTTTTGATAACAGCCGTATCCGCATCACCACGGGCGGCAGCTCACGCTTTCATTCGGTACAGAACGGGTTGAAGCTGGTGGAAGAGGAGAGCATTGTTTTTGTGCATGATGCGGTACGTTGCCTGCTGAGCACCCAACTGGTACACTGGTGCTATGAAACAGCCCTGGAGAACGGATCGGCCATACCGGTGATCGACTGCAAAGACAGTGTGCGGCTCATCACCCCCGATGGCAATGAGTCGCTGGAAAGAAGCCTGGTGAAACTGGTGCAAACCCCACAAACTTTTCACAGTAAAATTCTTATTCCCGCCTACCAGATCGATTACAAGGATAAGTACACCGATGAAGCCAGCGTGGCCGAAGCATTCGGACTAAAAGTGAAACTGGTGGAGGGTGAAGAGAATAATTTCAAGATCACCAGGCCTGCCGATCTTATTGTTGCCGAACAAATACTAGCAACTCCCTGATGAATTACCAGGTTAAAATAGCCGACGTCAGTGATCCGGCCACAGAGCGGGCCTTGAGAGAACTTATCCAGTCAGCTAACCACTCACCAGCACTTCTCCCCGAAAAATTCCTGGCAAAGAACCTCGACAGTAAGGCGACACAAAAAAGTTTTTTCCTGGTAGCGGAAGAAGATGGAAAGATCATCGGCTGCAATGGGTTTCTTGCCAACGATTTTACCTGCAATGGCAGGCAATACAGCGGTTATCAAAGCTGCTGGTCGGCCACGCATCCTGATCACCAGGGGAAAAAAGTATTCAGCAGCATCATCAACGAAGCGAAGAGAATGCTGAAGGAACAGGGCGCCGGTTTTTTATATGGCATCGCCAATGATAATTCGCATCCCATCTTCACAAAAAAACTTGGATTTACAGAAACGGGGTCGCAGGTATTGCGGATGATCAATCTTCCGTTCATGAGAAAGCACCGCATCATCCCTTTGGCCTCCATGAACCGTACAAATGCCTGCATCATTGATGAACAGCAGGTAATGCGGCATAAGCTGGAGCAATTTCCAGGCGAAATAAAACGGGTGGATCATAACAACAGCTGGTTATGGGGTAAGTTGCTTACGAAAAGAAAGTTTGGGATGAACTGGAAGGTCTTCTATGTGGGAGGGGTTCAACTGGATTCTGAAAAGGACCTGCAAAGCTTATTGAAGAAATTATCCGATTCTTATGAGCCTTCGGTTGTTCAGTTCTTCAGTTGTGCAAGTAATACCTTCAACCCGTTGCTGAATGGGTGGAAGCAGTCAAAAATGAATGGGTTTATCTTTTATAACCTGAATATGCCTGAGCCGGCACATCTGAACCTGATGATCGGGGTGCTGGATATTTTCTAGCAATAAATTAAGCATTATGGCAAAAGGCCTGGTACTGGCTTTTCATAAGGAAGATGACGAAGGACTGTTTGAACAGATCCTGCTGGCCTTAAAAGCAGGATACGGCCTTGTATCTGCTGCAGAACTGGAACAATTGCTGCTGCAGAAGAAAAACACTTCCGGCATATGCCATGTCACATTTGATGATGGCCACCGTTCTTTTTATGAAACGGTATTCCCGTTGCTGAAAAAGCACCAGGTGCCTGTTTCTCTTTTTGTATCGCCGGAAATTATTTCTTCCGAAACTAATTTCTGGTTCCAGGAAATGGAAGGGTATGATGAATCTGTATTAAAAAATATCCTGGCTGACGAATTGAATATAGTCCTGCATACTCTCGATCCTTATGCAGCCATGGACATTTTTAAATGCCTGCCTATTGCGCATATTACCCGGATCATAGAGATATACCAACGGCAAACCGGTTGCGGCAAAAAACAACCACAAAATATGAACCGGGTACAGTTGAAAGAACTGGATGCATCCGGGCTGGTAAACATCGGCGCTCACAGCATGCAGCACCCGGTATTGCAGAATGAAAGGGATGAAAGCAGTTTTACAGAGATAAACCGTTCGGTTACGGAGCTCGGAAAATTGCTTGGTCGCCCGGTTCGCTATTTTGCGTATCCCAATGGCCGGCCGGGTATCGACTTTGCCGGACGGGAAATGAACTACCTGGCGCAATCCGGAATCAGCATGGCTTTTTCAACCGAGCTGGATACGCTTTCTGCGAACAAAAACCTGCTGGCTGTTCCGCGGATGGGATTTGCACGGATGGGCCTTTCTCCTTCCAATCCACTCATTAAATTCCGACTCAACCTGGGGAAGCAGTGGATCGATATCCGTTCCATCGGTAAGCCTTCGGAACGGGAGATAAGAAACCGCATTAAAAAAATAATTGGCGGCTGACGGGTGGGCATATCGAAATACCAGGGAATGTATTCAAACCACCCAGTTTATTTTTTCATCCATCTCATCCATACAGGCAACCGGTTCAGCCGGATGGCGCTGTACTTTTCTTCTGCTGCTCCAAAGCTGCAGTAGAAATGTGCCAGGCCGGGGATGTCACTGCCTTCAAAGTCGAGCAGCCATTGTTCGCCGGCATGATCTTTAATGAATGTATTGATGAGGGCATGCGACGCTCCCAGGGTTTTGCCATCAGGGTGATTGCCCACCAGTATATAATAAGCCCGGTGGTGAGAGAAGAAGAATACAGCGGCCGCCAGCAAACGTCCTTCTTTTGAGTGAACGGCATAGGTGGTAGCTTTTTCTTGTTTATAAAGGGCAGCGTATAGTTTTGTGAAATTGGCAAAATCGCCGGCGGGTATGGACGCATATTCCCCGGCTTGTTTTTTGGCCAGTTCCACGGCATCTGTCACACCAGCATTCCGGGTAACGACAAGCCCGTACTGTTCACTTCTTTTGATGTTGCGCCTGGTATTTTCCCGGTATGCGTTGAAAAGTGTTTCGTAATTGTTGTTCAGGTTCAGCACGTAGTTCATCCGTTGGTACAGGTTGTATCCCTGTACGGGAAACAGGTTACCGCTGTTGAAATAAATATCCCAGTAACTGAATTTTGCGGGCACGGCTTCCAGGAAGGCAGCAACTGTTTCTGCGTTGATGTTTTTGCCAAAAACGCCGAGGCAGGCAGTAAACGGGGGCTGGTATAAATAATGAATGCGGTATTTCCGGTTCCAGGTAAGCGGCATCACGGCTTCGTAATCATTAAGCACCAGGGCATCCCAGTTCTTTGCCATGCTGTTGAGGTAAACAGAATAAGCGTATATCAACCCGTTGCCGGCATCGTCAATACAGGCATCCCATTTCTGCTGGTCGATCTGCCCGTGTGTGAGGTATGCGATCGTTGCCATTAAAAAGGAATTTGCGGAACCATGCGGCGCAGGTTGAGGTTCTGGATATCGATGCTGAATGAAACTGTTTTCACCAATCGCTTGATGCCTGTTTCCACCATGGTGGAACGGTAATAGTCCCTGTACTCCTTGCTGTACAAAATTGGAATATAAATATTCAGCACGTTGCGGAACAGGGATAACTGCAGGCCGGCGTCGTAAATGAATTTGCCGGTGGCGGCATTTTTCTTCCAGGCTTCGGCATAGGTGCCTATATCAAGGAAGATTTTGAGCGGCAGTCTGAAAGGCAGTACCGACAGGGGATTGACGGCATTGGGGATGGTGCTGGTGAAATTGGCTGCCATCAGCCAGTTGTCTGTTTTACCGATCTTGCTGCTCAGCAGGTCGGTGCGGACTTTAAAACCGCCGTCCCGGATCATGATCTGCTGGGAAGAAAAATGATCGAACTCGCTGCGGCCGATGAAATAATTGCTGTAGGTATAATCTTCGTATCCTTTCGGGCCGGTCATGTTCAGCTGGTAGGGATCTGTTTCAAATTGTTTCAGGAAGGTTTTGTCGCCGAGGTAAAAGAACTTGCCGGCAAACACCCGCAGGTCGAGCCCACCTCCCTTTGGATAATTGAAGAAATAGTTGCCGGTGAACCCAGCCCTTGCGAATCCATCACCCTGTTCAATATTGAGTTCGCCCCGGTACGGATACAATGCCCGGTTGTTCTCCAGCACAAACCGCAGCTGGTTGATATAGCGGT
>DMRT01000235.1 GCA_003455235.1 Chitinophagaceae bacterium | reverse complement strand
GGCAAGGGCGACCGCTTATTCCGCCCGGAAGACATCAAGAACCTGAAACTCATCTTTCACCTGCTGCGTGAACGTAAATACACCATGGAAGGCGCCAAGGAATTCCTGAAGCAGAACAAACGGGCCGAGGAAAAATTCCAGCTGATTGAGTCGCTCAAGAAACTAAAGGGGTTCCTGAATGAATTGAAAGCCGACCTATAACCACCACTTAACAAAATTGATTTTTACCGGCTGCTACCGGGTCATACATTAGCGTACATAATTTTCACCAATGAAATTTTCACTCACCCTTCTTTTTGCGGGCCTCCTGTCATTGCAGGGATTGGGCCAGGCACAATATGAGATCACCCCGGACGAGAAGCACCCGGAGCAACACATCTTCCGCGGCATCGTTAACAAGTACGTGGTGCAGAATGATACGGCATTCACCAAATGGTATACGCAGAGCCAGGGTTATTACAATCCCGATACCGCCACGCTGAATGCATTTGAAAGGGCCAAAAGCAAAGTGCAGTTTGTGGTGTTTGGCGGAACCTGGTGTGAGGATACACAGTTTGTATTGCCTAAGTTTTTTAAGATACAGGAGAAGAGCGGGGTCCCGGATGAAACCATTACTTTTTTTGCGGTGAACCGGGCCAAGAAAACGCTTAGTAATATCAGCGCTGCCTTCAATGTTACCCTGGTACCCACCATCATTGTGATGAAGGATGGAAAAGAGATTGGCCGGGTGGTGGAATATGGTAAAACCGGTAAGTGGGATAAAGAGCTGGTGGATATCCTGAATCAATAAAGGTTACCGGATCCCGTACACATCAACACCCTCGTTTTTCAGCAGGTAAATTTTCCGGTTCATGGCTTTGATGGCCAGGTAATCGCCAAAGAAGGGCGGTAGTGTATATTCTTTCAATTGAAGTGAGTTCAATTCGTAACTGTACAGTTTTCCATTATTGAAGCCATACATGATCTTACCGGATACTTCCACGTTGTTCCATTTCAGAAAAGACAGCCGGTTTTTGAAGGTGCCGTAGTAATCAAAAATGTAAAAACCTTTTTCAGGATCGTAGAGGTATACAAAATTATCGCGGTCGATGATTTTCACCGGCGACGGAACGGTGTCGAACAAAAGCCGCCAGCCGGTGGTTTCCTGCATCAGCTTTCCCTGTTCATCAATTTTTTTGAGTTTATAATCCTCTTCATCAAAAAGCCAGATATTGTTGTCGTACGAAAGGGCAATGCTGTTCACCAGGAAAATATTCTGCGTACGCAGGTTGATGGTATTGCGGACGGCAAGCAGCCGGTCGAGTGTAACAATGGTGGAAAAATTCTTATAGTAAAGCAACGCTTTCAGCGGGTTGGTAACATCAATGGCGGAAGGATTGCCATAGCGCTTTACGTCATTGAACACGGCTACCGAATCGCCGTTGGCATTTATCTTCTTCAGCCGCCTGCCTTCGGTGATGAGATACACATTATCCAGGTTGTCCACGCTGAAGGATGAAAAATTTCCCCGGATGGTTTTGAGAAATGTAAAGGCAGAATCGCTTTGTGCCATTGATGCCGCAGGAACACAGAAGCACAGCAAAAAAAGGATGGTAGCGGTTCTTTTCATTTGTTATAGTACTTCAGTTCTAAATTTTCTCCGTCGAACACGGCATAGCTGAAATATTTTATCCAGTCGCCCAGGTTCACATACCTGCTTTTTCCGGTCAGTTTAAAATCGATGGGCAGGTGCCGGTGTCCGAAAATGAAGTAATCATAAAATGTTTGCTGCAATACTTCCCTGCAGTAAACAATCAACCATTCCTTGTCTTCGCCCAGGAACACTTCATTGCTCTGCCCGGTTTGAGCCCGGCTGCGCCGGCTGAAATAGTTTGCAATACCCATGCCGATAAACGGGGGCAGGATGCCAAAGAGCCAGTTGCAGGCTTTGTTGCGGAATATTTTTTTGATGAATTTATATCCATGATCGCCGGGGCCCAGCCCGTCACCATGACCTACCAGGAATTTTTTCCCGTTGAAGGTAAAGGGCACCGGTTCAAAATATACCGGAATGTTCAGCTCCTTCTGGAAATAATCCTTCATCCACATGTCGTGGTTGCCCACAAAAAAATGAACGGGGATGCCGGCGTCGGTGAGTTCGGCCAGTTTGCCGAGAATGCGTACATATCCTTTGGGCACCACTTTTTTGTATTCGTACCAGAAGTCGAACAGGTCACCCACTATAAACAGTTCGGCGGCTGTAGGTTTTATTTCGTCGAGGAAACAGGTGATTTTCTTCTCCCGCAGCAGGCTGGTGGCTGCATCGGGAGCGCCCAGGTGAAAATCGGAGAGGAAGTAGATCTTTTTTGTGACGCTCGCTTCCATGGGTTAGGGTTTGTTTTTCTGCTGGAGGTATTGCAGCAGGTCGCCCGACTCTATTTCAGGCTTTCCGTCCACGTTCCCGTTGAACCAGTAAATCCAGGATGTATGAGGCTGCCCGTCCTGGTAAGCGATCACTTCTTCCCGTTTGTAGGGAGCGGTTTCCCCTTCCTCGGCATTCAGCCCTTCGTAGTCGTCGAGCTGACCGATGGCCCAGGAAAATTCCCGGGGATCATTAATGGCATACAGCTCTCCCGAAATAAATTTTTCTTCCGTGGTGGGCCTGGCCACAGGAAATTCTCCCATGTCATACAATTTGCCTTTTACCACCGCTTCACCCCGCAGGTGAAAATACTTGGTAAGGTATTGATACACGGGATTGCGGAATCCACTGCGCAGCGATCCGTAAACAAACAGGTTGTAAATCTCTGTACTCATTATACAATAAAGATACTTGTAAAAATGCAATTATGCTTCCACGAGGAAACAGTACACTTCTTTGGGACCATGTACACCGGTTACCAGGGTTTTTTCAATGTCGGCGGTACGGCTGGGGCCTGTGGCAAAGCTGATAAGCGAGGGGATATTGCCTGCGTATTTTTCTTTTAAACCCTGTAGTGCATCTTTTACATCATACACCAGTTGACTGGTGAAGGCAATGCAAATGTGTACCGGGGCATATACACTTACGGTTCGGCCGCTTTGCTGTGCTGCACTCAGCACCATGGACCCGGTACGGGCCACCAGGTATTCGCAGCCGGTGATGGATGCATCACAGGTGGCCAGACTGATGGTATTGCTGAATGTTTCTTTCCACGGATCGGTATCGCAATAGATCTTCGTCCATTCCTTTGCTGCTATCAGTTGTTTTACCTGGTTAAGCAGGTCTTCTTCATTCACACAAAAAGCAAACTTACCCTGCAGGCTGGTGAATTCCTGTGCAAACAAAACCTCCAGGTCTTCGGTTGCCGGCATAAAAACCGAATTGGTTCCTTCGCTTTGCGGAAAAGGCAACGGAACAGGATTGCTCAATGCCTTCCTGATCCGTTTTAAAATATTTTCTTTAGCCGGAGATACCGCCATGGTTTAAATAGCTGGTGGTGTTTTTAATTCATCGGGCATGGCCGATCTGGGTTCTTCGTTTACCGCTGTGTGTTCGTCTATTTCCAGTGCTTTCTTTTCCTCGAACGGACGTTTGCCGATCAATGCTTCCACATCACTCTTAAAAAGCACTTCTTTTTTCAATAATTCCTTCGCCAGTTTTTCCACATCGCCTTTCTTCTCCAGCAGGAGGCTCTTGGTGATCTGGTAGGCTTTGTCGATGAGGTTGCGTACTTCTTCATCAATCATTTTCCCGGTTTCTTCACTGAATGGTTTGGTAAATACATTTTCCTGGTTGGGATCATAATAACTGATATTACCCACTTTGTCATTCATGCCGTAAACGGTGATCATGCTGTAAGCGATCTTGGTGATCTGCTGCAGGTCGTTGCTGGCGCCGGTGCTGATCTTTCCGAAGAAGATGTCTTCGCTGGCTCTTCCGCCAAGGGTCATGCAGATCTGGTCCATCAGCTGGTCGGTGTTGTACAGGTATTGTTCCTTGGGGGTGTATTGGGCATAACCCAAGGCCGCGGTTCCCCTCGGTACCACCGTTACCTTCAGCAGCGGATAGGCATGTTCCAGGTACCAGCCGCAGATGGCGTGGCCGGCTTCGTGGTAGGCGATGATCTCTTTTTCTTCGGGAGAAATGATCTTGTTCTTTTTCTCCAATCCCCCGATCACCCGGTCGATGGCATCCTGGAAGTCGCTCATGTCCACTGCATCTTTCCCCTTGCGTGCAGCGATAAGGGCTGCTTCATTGCATACGTTGGCAATATCGGCACCGGCAAAGCCTGGTGTTTGTTCGGAGAGTTTATGGATGTCTAATGTTTGCGAAACTTTAATAGGCGCTAAATGTACTTTGAAAATTGCTTCACGGCCCACCAGGTCGGGGCGATCGATAGAGATCTGCCTGTCGAAACGGCCCGGGCGCAGCAAGGCGCTGTCGAGTACATCCGGCCGGTTGGTGGCAGCCAGGATGATAATGCCGAGGTCGGTTCCGAAACCATCCATTTCCACGAGCAACTGGTTCAGGGTATTTTCCCTTTCATCATTGCTCATCATCATGTTCTTTCCCCTTGCACGGCCGATGGCATCGATCTCGTCAATAAAAATGATGCAGGGCGCTTTTTCTCTTGCCTGTTTAAACAGGTCACGTACCCGGCTGGCGCCTACGCCTACAAACATCTCCACAAAATCACTTCCACTGAGGCTGAAGAAGGGAACCTGCGCTTCACCGGCAACGGCTTTTGCCAGGAGGGTTTTACCGGTGCCCGGAGGGCCAACCAGCAATGCACCTTTTGGAATTTTACCGCCGAGCGCTGTATATTTTTTCGGGTTCTTTAAGAAGTCAACAATCTCCATCACTTCCACCTTGGCTTCATCAAGACCGGCTACATCGCCGAAGTTGATATTTACACGGGTACCTTTTTCAAACAGCGTTGCTTTCGATTTACCGATGCTGAAGATGCCGCCGGGGCCACCACCGCCGCCGGGGCCACCTACTTTGCGCATCATCATAATGAACAACAGTCCGATGAGCAAAAGCGGAAGCAGGGTGCTGATGAGCTGGCCCAGCCATTGGTCCTCATCATCCGGGCTGTCGGGGATCTCTTTTACAATATTGTTCTTTTTATAAAATTCACCAAGCTGGGTGGCGAAGGTTTTATCGTCGATGATGCTGAAGTATAATTGCGGACGGTCAGCCTTAATGGTAACGGCCGACTCATAATTTTTCTCATCCGGTTTCTGATTCAGCAATTGCCTGTATACGGCGGCTTTGGCTTTCAGGCTGTCGGGGTTCAGAAAAACACGTACAATCTTTTTATTACGGATGGTGCGGATCTTGGTCACGTCGCCCTGTAATACCATGCTGTAAAATTTCTGCTGATCGGTTTCGATGCCGGCGCTGCTTACATTATTAAACAGGCTGTAGCCCACGATGGATAAAAAAATGATACCATAGAGCCAGTAGATACTCATCCGGCCTCTTTTTTTATTGGGATCGTCACCTTTGGGTGGCAAATTATCAGGGTTGTATTTTCTATTGCTGTCTTGACTCATAGTATCGGGCGTTTTTTTGGATACGTTCCGGTTTTTTTGCCGGCTTTATATAACAGACGATCTGGTTTTATTATTGTTTTAAATGCTGTTCAGCTGTGTTCCATCATGGGAGCATCACTCCACATCTCTTCCAGCTGGTAAAACTTCCTGGGTTCGGGCAGCATCACATGCACCACAATGTTCACATAGTCGATCAGTATCCATTGCTGCGCCTGCCTGCCTTCGTGTTTATACGGAAGTTCCCCGCATTTTTGCTTCAGATCTGTTTCCACAAAATCGGCAATGGCTTTCAGCTGGGTGGGGTTGCTGGCCTGGCAAATTATAAAAAAATCGGCCACGGCTTCGGGTATTTTCCGGAGATCGAGGCTCACGATCTTTTCGCCTTTTTTCTCCTCAATGGCATGTATGATGGTTTTGAAGATCTTGCTGTTTCTCGTCAGACGTACCACACTGCTCTTTTTACGGCTGCTCAATGCGTTCAGGTTATTCAAATTGTGATGCGGTTTTTGTTTTTTTTGTACCACCCGGCCCTTTTATGTCCCGGCGGGATTGTTTTTCACCAAGTAGCTTGTAGCTTGCGAACAACGGCAAAAGTAACACTTCTTTGCCATTGGTTCAATTATGCCTGCAGCAGGTTTTTTACAAATACTGGAGTCGGTGGACAGTACCAACAACTATGCCATGCAACAGCTGCATGCTGGATTGGCAAATCATGGCATGGCCTGGTTTTCCATGTCCCAAACAGCCGGCAAGGGACAACGGGGAAAGCACTGGAAAACCGAGCCGGGGAAGAATATTGCCATGAGCCTCGTATTACAGCCCGGGCGTACCGGCCCCATTGGGCAGTTTCACCTGAGCGCCGCGGTGGCACTGGCCTGTTTTGAGTTTTTTTCGGCCCATGCCGGCCCGGAAACAAAAATAAAATGGCCCAATGATCTTTACTGGCGTGACAGGAAGGCAGGGGGTATCCTGATCGAAAACGTATTTCACGGAAAAACATGGAAATGGGCCGTGGTAGGAACCGGTATCAACATTAACCAAACGGTTTTTGATGCATCGCTGCCCAACCCGGTATCGCTGAAGCAGATCACCGGGAAAGAATTTGATGCGGTGGCTCTTGCCCATGAGCTCTGCGGGCTACTGATGAAGCATGTTTCATTGCTGCAGGAACAGGGCGCTGCAGCGGTACTGGAAGCCTATAACCGGCACCTGTATAAAAAAGATCAACCCGTAATGCTGGTTGTAAACGGAGAACCGATTGAAGTAACCATCCGGGGTGTTTCGGAAGAAGGCAAATTGATTACATCGGGTACTGCCGGAAGGGAATTTGATTTTGGGCAGGTGGATTGGGTAATCGAGTCGCCGCGTTAATTGTTCGGTGCCCCGTTGTCGATCCAGCAGATAAAGGCGTTGATCTGCGACTGCGTCAATGAACCACCCTGTGGCATGGTGCCGGCAAGAATGGCGGCCCGGATGTTCGAACGTTTTGCAAATACTTCAGCCTGGTTGTTGAACGGCCCGCCCGAATTGCCGCTGCCGGCTCCATGACAGTTGCTGTTGATGGAACATACACTGGTAAGGATCGGTTGTACGTCGGTGGAAAATTTCGGACTGATGCCTGAACAGGAGAAGGTAATGCCGCTTCCGTTTCCACCACCATTTCCCGGGCTGCTTTTGCTGCAGGATATTAAAAATAAGGTGGCAGCAATAATAAATGAGGGGAGGATAATCTTTTTCATAGAGGGAGTTTTATGCGTACTTATGAGCTAACGCTTCTTTCCCTCAATAAGTTGCCAGGCAGCGATGATTTCTTCGGCGTGCTGCTTGTTTTTGGGCCGTAAAAATATCTTTTTAACAATTCCTTTTTCATCAATGAGGAACGTGGTACGGTGCAGGCCCATGTAATTACGGCCATATAATTGCTTCTCTCCCCATACCCCGTATTTGTCAATGATCTGGTGACCAGGGTCGGCCAGCAAGGTGAAGGGTAGATTGTATTTTGCTTCGAACTTTTTATGTTTTTTTTCTTCGTCCGGGCTCACGCCCAGTACCACCAGGCCATGCTTTTTCAGTAAGGCATAGTTGTCACGCAGGTTGCAGGCCTGGATGGTGCAGGTGGGTGTGTCGTCTTCGGGATAAAAATACAATACCACTTTTTTACCCAGGTAATCGCTTAATGCAACGGGATTGCCATCCTGGTCTTTGCTTTTGAATGCAGGCGCTTTCTGTCCTTCTGTTATATGTGTTGGCATGATGTATAATTATTTTATTGAGTTACTGGTTTATTCGTGTTGCATGTATTTGCCAATAAACTAGTAAACCAGTAATCCAATACGCTGCACTACCTTGAAAATTTATAGGCCCTCGTACTAATATTCCCCACCTGGTCCTCGGCCGTAATAATTAATTCGTGTTCACCCGGCGGGCAGTGTTCATCGAATGCATAAACAAAGCGCCGTCCTTTATCGTTGCTGAAACGGAGCCAGCTGCCATCCAGTGTTGCGTTGAATTTTTTTATTTCTTCGGTATTGTCTGTTACAACAAATGCGAGTTGTTTTAGTTTAGCTGTGTTCATGCCGTTTTTAAAACCAACGGGTGTAATTACGGGTGCAATGGTATCGGCCATCAGCTGAAAACTTCCAAAGTCACGGAACCAGGCCCTGTACCATCCTTCTTCTTTCCCGTTCTTTACCGCTTCGGCCC
>DMRT01000286.1 GCA_003455235.1 Chitinophagaceae bacterium | reverse complement strand
TTATCAAAAGACATTGCTTTTATAGAGAACTTCCTTTCGCTGGAAAAAATCAGGAAAAATGATTTCACGTCCGGTATCCGCACAGAGGGCAATATGGATTCGCAAATGCTGCCCCCCTTTCTTTTTATACCCTTTGTTGAAAATGCCATTAAGCATGGTGCTTCCACCGTAGGTCATTCATACCTGAATCTCCATTTTAAAATTAAGGAAGGAAAACTTTATTTCTTTTCCGAAAATTCAAAACCGGTTGTAAAGCAGAAGATGATTGGCGGGCTTGGATTGGCTAACATCCGGCGAAGGCTGGAATTGCTGTACCCGGGCTCTCACACCCTTGAGATCACAGACCAGGCAGATAAATACACTGTTAACCTAATTATACCATTATGACCTGTATCATTGTCGATGACGAACCGCTGGCCCGCCAGGGAATGGAACTGAATATTGCCAATGTAGCTGCCCTGCAACTGCTGGGTTCTTTCAGCAATGCCCTGGCAGCAAGCGATTTCCTGCGCAAGGAAAAGGTAGACCTGATGTTCCTCGACATCAATATGCCTGAACTGAGCGGCCTGGATTTTCTGAAGTCGCTGAGGGATGCGCCCATGGTGATCTTCAGCACCGCCTACCCCCAATACGCCCTGGAGAGTTATGAACTGGAGGCCATCGACTACCTGGTAAAGCCCATCAGGATTGAACGGTTTTTGAAAGCAGTGAACAAAGCAGAAAATTACCTGAAACTACTTCAGCAGGACGGCGGCAATGCCCAGGTGGAAAAAATTGAAGACGACTATGTGTTTATCAAGGCAGACCGGAAATTCTTTAAAATCTACTTCAAGGACATTCTGTACATTGAAGGGCTGAAGGATTATGTAGTGATTTATACCCATGACAACAAGATCATCACCTCCATGAATGTAAAGACCATTGCATCGCAGTTACCGCCGGCCATCTTTGCAAGGGTGAGCAAATCATATATAGTAAACACTCTCCACATCTCCTCATTCGACAATGAGCTGATCTATATCAACAACCACGAAATACCGCTGGGGCAAAGCTTTAAGGATGATTTCCTCAAACAACATATCGACGGAAAAATAGTAAGGCGCTGAAAAGCGCCTTTTTCGTGCGCTTACCTACTGCCGTTTTCTACAAATCCTGCCTTTTGTTATACGAAAGCCGGATCCGGCTGATTCAATCTCTTAAAACGGTTTTTTCACCGGGATTTTTCCGGCAGATCCTGTTTGTATAAAATATCGTGGCCTTTGTATAAATCAACCTGTAAGCGCCTGTATGCAGGATATTTTTGTGCCCTGATCAATAATTAATGCGCATTAAAAACATCAGGCCATAAAAAACAAATTAATTATCAAAAAACTAAAAAACAGAATTATGAAAAAGACAATTTTATTTTCCCTGACGACAGCAGTAGCCATCCTGGCTGCTGTGTCAGGAGTGAAAGCACAGAAAGGATTTTATGCAGGAGCCCAGGGAGCCGCCCAGTTAAGTGTTATGTTTAATGAAGCCGATGCAGAAAAGCCCGGAGCGGACTACCGTTCAAAATGCGGAACCTCGTTTGGTGTAACCGGTGGTTACAATTTCAATAAACACATGGGCATTGGCACCGAAGTAACCTATGCCAGTATAAAGCAGCGTTACATCGACAATACCGTAAGCTACACCCAGAAATTCAATTACCTGAAAGTACCGGTGCTGTTTACCTACAATACCAACCCGGCCCGTGCGGTGATGTTTACTGCCAAGGCCGGCCCCCAGTTGGGTATCCTGCTAAAGTCATCGATCAGCGGTGCATCAAATCCTTCGCTCAACGGCAACACCAGGGATCAGTATGAGAAGCTCACTTTTGGCGCCATGGCGGGTGCAGGCGTACGGGTACGGCTCGCTGAAAAAATTTACTTTGATGCAGGACTTCACGTGGACGGAACCATCAGCAATACCGAAGACAAAGATTACAAAGGGTATGCATGGAACCGGAGCAAATCACACGACCTGAACGCCGGGCTGGAAGCGGGTGTTAAATATTTCTTTTGATCAGGCTGTACAATCCATGAAAACCAAGGGCTCCTTACGGAGCCCTTCTTTATTTTAAATCTCGTCCGAACTTTCCGGCAAATGGTCATACTCCCCTTTTAGTGCATACCAGCCGAAGATCATCAGTCCCACAGCAATGGGCGTAAAAATGGCAATGATAATAATCCAGGGAATGGGTTTATTGATGTCTTTGGTTCCCTCCCCGATATTGTGCACAGCACCCATGATGAGGAAATAAATGATTACCGGCGCAATGACCATCCAGAATACGCCCATTATCCGTTTTAGCTGGTTCATGTTTTTTATTTTATTTTTTACCACAAAGGGCACTATGAATTTTCACTACGTACACAGAGCTTCTATGCGTGTTTAGTACCTTGTTTTGTGTCTTTGTGGTGAAATATTAATCATTAACATCTTTATCTATCTTATTACTTAAATACAATGCACCGATTACAAAACACAAGCCCGCCACCCCGATGGGATACCACAACCCCACCAATGGATCTTTGGTAAACGTGGTGGCCAGTAACGTGGCAATGAATGGTACCAGCCCGCCGAATACCCCATTGCCGATATGATAGGGCAGGCTCATGGATGTGTACCGGATCTTTGTCGGGAACAGTTCCACCAGGAAAGCGGCAATGGGTCCGTAAGCCATCGTTACAAAAATAATCATCACCCACACCAGGAAAACAAATTTCCATTTCAGTGAAGGGGTAAGTACAATACTGGAATAAGCAGGCTTGGAATCAGGCAGCACTGTAAGAACCGGCTCCCTGTTATCAGCCAGTGCGCTTAACGGAGGATAAAGGGTATAGTTTTTTACCAGCAGCGTGTCACTTCTCTTTTCGGAAAAGCCGGTACCATCCGGCAGGATATAATTGGTATTGGTATGAGTAACATATTTTAAAGAAAAATGCGTAAGCAGGGTATCCGTTGTATTGGAACTTTGCGAAACCCGCAGCTTCAGCATGGCCTGCTGCGGATTAATGGCTCCGTCTTTCAGTAATGTATTGAATATGGGCCGGTAAAAAATCACGCCCAGCAGCATGCCGGTAAGCATGATCCATTTTCTTCCCGTTTTATCACTCAGCCACCCGAAGAAAACAAAGAAAGGCGTGGCAAAGGCAATGGCCCATAACAATATTTCCCGGCTCTGCATAAACTCCAGCTTTACCGTATTCTCCAAAAAGCTCTGTGCATAAAACTGCCCCGTGTACCAGATTACGCCTTGTCCCATCACCGCACCAAACAGGGCCAGCAACACCATTTTAAAATTGGCCTTGTGACCAAAACTTTCTTTGATGGGATTCACCGATGTTTTTCCATCCTTCTTCAGTTCGGCATACATGGGTGATTCGCTCATCTTTAACCGGATGTAGACGGAAACACCCACCAGCAGGATCGAGATCCAGAAAGGATAGCGCCATCCGCCCCATTCCGCATTAAAAGAGGCGTCGTTCATATTGCTCTTCACCGCCATAATCACACCCAGCGCCACAAACAATCCCAGCGTAGCCGTGGTCTGGATCCAGCTGGTATAGTACCCTCTTTTTGTTTCCGGTGCATGTTCGGCCACATAGGTAGCAGCCCCGCCGTATTCGCCGCCGAGTGCAAGACCCTGTATCAATCTTAATAACAATACCAGCAGTGGCGCAGCCATGCCGATGCTTTTATACGACGGAACCAGCCCGATCAGGAAAGTAGAGCCCCCCATTAATACCAGCGTAAGCAGGAAAGTGTATTTCCTTCCCACCAGGTCGCCCAGCCGCCCGAATACCAGGGCACCGAAAGGCCGTACCAGGAAACCTGCCGCAAAAATGGCAAGCGTACTTAACAGGGCGGCGGTTTCATTGCCCTCGGGAAAGAACTGGGCCGAAATGGTTTTGGCCAGCATACCGAAGATGTAGAAATCGTACCACTCGATTAAAGTGCCCAGGGAGGACGAAAAAATTATTTTACCAATTCCTTTTACCGGTACAGTAGTCATGTGTTGTTTTATACGAAATTTGGGAAGTACTAAGCATAAATATATTAAATTGAAATCAAAGTAAAACAACTGAGTGCTATGTCATACCCCTACCAGGTAAAATCGTTGGAAGAATACCACGAACACTATAAAAAAAGCATCGCCGAACCGGAAGATTTCTGGTCTTCCGTAGCGGAAAACTTTTACTGGCGCAAAAAATGGAGCAGCGTACTCAACTGGAACTTCAAAGAGCCCAAAGTGGAGTGGTTCTGCGATGCCAAACTCAACATTACCGAAAACTGCATCGACCGTCATTTAAAAACAATGGCCGATAAGCCCGCCATCATCTGGGAACCCAATAATCCCGAAGAACGGGTACGGGTGGTTACCTATGCCCGGCTGCACAAGCGGGTTTGCCAGGTAGCACAGATGCTGATCAACAACGGCGTTAAAAAAGGCGATCGTGTTTGTATATACATGGGTATGGTGCCTGAACTGGCTTATGCCGTACTGGGATGTGCCCGCATCGGTGCCATTCATTCGGTGATCTTTGGCGGCTTCAGCGCACAAAGCATTGCCGACCGGCTGTACGATGCCAATGCGGAATTCATCATTACCTGCGACGGAGCGTACCGGGGCGGTAAAGACATTCCGTTGAAATCCGTGATCGACGATGCGCTGATTGGTAATAAGACCGTGAAGCGGGTGATTGTTTATACAAGAACAAGAACACCCGTGTCGATGATCAAAGGAAGAGACGTGTGGTGGGAAGACGAAATGGAATATGCCGAATCACAGGTGGAAAAAGACGGCGTGGTGTCTTTCCCTGCAGAAGAGATGGACGCAGAAGATCCTTTATTCATTTTATATACATCCGGTTCAACCGGCAAGCCAAAAGGTGTAGTGCACAGCAGCGCCGGTTATATGGTGTGGACCAATTACACATTTGTGAACGTGTTTCAATACCAACCGGGCATGATTCATTTTTGCACTGCCGATGTGGGCTGGATTACCGGGCACAGTTATATTATTTACGGCCCCCTCTCTGCCGGCGCCACCAGCCTGATGTTTGAAGGAATACCTACCTGGCCCGATGCCGGCCGTTTCTGGGATATTGTTGACAAACACAAAGTGAATATCCTGTACACAGCACCTACCGCTATCCGGAGTTTGATGAGCTATGGCCTGGGTCCCTTAAAAGGAAAAGATCTTTCCTCATTAAAAATATTAGGAACCGTAGGCGAACCCATCAATGAAGAAGCCTGGCACTGGTATGATGAACACGTGGGCAAGAAAAAATGTCCCATCGTGGATACCTGGTGGCAAACGGAAACCGGCGGCTGTTTAATCAGCAACATGGCCGGCATCACCCCGGCCAAAGCTTCCTGGGCAACGTTACCCATGCCGGGAGTACAGCCCATACTGGTTGATGAAAATGGAAATGAGATCACGGAAAAAGACGAACATGGTTTGCTGAAAGGAAATCTGTGCATCAAAGCACCCTGGCCCGCCATCCTGCGCACCACTTATGGTGACCACGAACGGTGCCGGCAGAATTATTTTGCCACCTACGAAAATTTATATTTTACCGGCGATGGTGCTTTAAAAGATGAAAACGGTTTTTTCCGCATCACCGGCCGGGTGGATGATGTGCTGAATGTAAGCGGTCACCGCATCGGCACAGCCGAAGTGGAGAATGCCATTAACATGCACGCCGGCGTGGTTGAAAGCGCCGTGGTGGGTTATCCACACGATGTAAAAGGACAGGGCATTTATGCATACGTGATCTATAATGGTCATCACGGAGATGAGAACATGCGCCGCCAGGATATTCTGCAAACCGTAACCCGGGTGATTGGCCCCATTGCCAAGCCGGATAAAATCCAGTTCGTATCCGGCCTGCCGAAAACAAGAAGTGGAAAAATTATGCGCCGCATTTTAAGAAAGATCGCCGAAGGAGAAACAAAAAATCTCGGCGATACAACTACATTACTTGATCCGGCTGTAGTAGAAGAAATTAAGAACGGGAAATTGTAATTTAAAAAACTAAACTTGAAAGCAGTTGCCTCATTTTTATTTTTTCTATTTATACCCAATTTTTCTATTGCACAAACACCCGGCCTTTCCATTGAACTCATTTCCACAGAACAGGGGCTTCCGGATAAAAGGGTAAATTGTATCACGCAGGACAATAATGGGTTTATGTGGGTGGGTACGGCCAATGGCATATTCCGTTACGATGGGTATGTCTTCGAGGACTTCACCAGGCAGATTACCGGAAGTAACCAGCTGAAAGGTGTTAACATCAATGCCCTGGAAAAAGACAAGGCTGGTAATTTATGGATCGGCTATAACAACGGGCTGGCAGTAATGGATCCCATCAGCGGCAGGGTTGAGTTAAAAAAACTAACAGCATATTCCAACCCCGACAGACTGGTGCGCAGGATATTGTTTGACAATAAAGGCCGGGTGGTTTTATATGTGGCCAACGGCTCCATTCTTTGTTACAACGAAAAAATGGAGTTGCAGTTTGCTTACCGGTTTTCTATTGCCGAAAAAGCAGCTATCGATGAACACCCTTTAATTTTACAGGATACCGACAATAGTTTCTGGCTGCCCACCTTTTATGACGGCATTGATCATATAAGCGCTGATGGAAAATTCATTGAACATTACCGCCAGGTATTACATCCCCAAAGAAGCAATACGCTAAAAACATTTATAAACACTGCCGGGGTGCTGGTTCAGTTTTATCTTGACAAGCCGTATAACAGCATCATTCCGCACAAACAGCTGAAGCATTTAGCCCGGGACTCTGCTGCAATCAGGAGCTATGTAAGTCCGGCTGCGTTTTATGACAGATCCGGCAACACCTGGAAAATACAGATCCAAACCATAACCTTGCAGGACACAATTGCAAAAAGAAAAATAATATTCAGGCTACCTTACAAGGGCGATTTTTTAAGCGATCATCCCTTCCTGAATATTTTTCAAAGCTCCGATAATACCATCTGGACCTGCAGCAGGAAGGGTTTGTTTAAAATTCATTACAAACGCAGCCCTTTTATCAATTACCTCAGCAACCCATACTATCCTTCACAGCCGGGTATCAGCATACGTGGTATTGAAGAAGACAAAAAAGGGAATACCTGGGTGGGCTATTATGCCTACACACACGCTGGCACTAAAAGCAATTTAGCCGTAATACAAAAGGGTTCCAAGGAAGCAATCCCTTATACACTGGTGAACCCGAACAGGCAACCGTATGATGTAGGCGTTTCCTGCATTTTAAATATGTTTATAAATGAGGAAACCATACTGGCCACGTCGGTGAATCAATACATTCACAGGATAAATATAAAGAGCCACGTCGTAGTGAATGATTCCCTGACCGATGAGAACCGTATTCCTGTAAAGCCACTGATATACAGGAATGACTCCACAGTGTTTCTTGCATCAGATGCATCTGTGTTCATGTATAACCCGCTGGCCACTGGCAGCCGTGCTTTTAAAGACGTTCATTTAAACAACAGGAATGAATTACTGAGTGGTGTAAATGATTTCTTTGATGCAGGCAACGGGTATTTTTGGGCAGCCGGCAACCCGGGTTTGTATCTACTGGATAATACCGGGAAAATAATCCGTTCGTATACCGACGGCAAAAACTCATCAATAGTATTGCCGGTATTGGATATTAATTTTTTGCATCGTGACCCCAAAGGGATCTTATGGCTGGGTACCCGGCACGGGTTGCTGAAGCTGGATACAGCAAGAAAGATGACAAGGGTTTTTACCACGCAGGACGGGCTGCCCAATAATAATGTAATGAGCATCCTTCCGGATGAGTTTGGGTATTTATGGCTGAGTACCGATAATGGATTGAGCCGTTATAATCCGGCACAGAATATTTTTATCAATTACGACATTAATGACGAACTGCCACACAACGAGTTTAACCGCATGGCTTATTTAAAAGCCAGCGACGGCAGGTTGTATTTTGGCGGGCTGAATGGTGTTACAGCCGTATATCCAAAAGAAGTAGATACCAGTTTAAGTAACCTGCAGCCGCAACTGGTAAGCTATACCAAATATGCCGGTCAAACAGATTCGGTACTTACTTTTTCAGCCGCTTCAGTAGCAGGCAACAGTCTTACGTTTGATCACAACGATAAATTGTTCAGTTTCCATTTTATGCTGCCTGCCTTTCGCAGTGCCGTAAAGAACCGTTTCTTATATAAGCTGGATGGATGGGATAAAGAATGGCAAACAGCAGCAGGTTCCAATATTATCCAATACAGTTTTTTGCCGGCAGGAAATTATACGCTTAAAGTAAAGGGCGCTGCAGCCGGCGATACCTGGAGCCGCCAGGAATACCGCTTACGCATCACTGTTTTGCAGGCCTGGTACAGAACATGGTGGTTTTATTCTTTGATGACCTTATTAACGGCTACCCTGATCTATCTGCTGTACCGGTACCGCATCAACCAGGTGCTGAAAGTGCAGCAGATCCGCAACAAGATCTCCGCCGATCTGCACGATGAACTGGGCAGTGTGCTCACACAAATATCATTGCAAAGCGATATGGTGAGCAGCAATATTTACAATGAGGAAGAGAAACAGAAGGAATTAACGAACATAAGCAACACCAGCCGCCAGGCCATACATGCCATGAGCGATATTGTATGGAGCGTAAAAGCCGGACACGATAAAAACTCAAGCCTGATCGACCGGATGAAAGATCATGCCGACCTGATGCTGCAGCCTGTTGGCGCAGTCATTACCTTTACCGTCACAGGCATCAATGAAAACAAAGAGATAGATAACCATTTGCGGCAGGAACTATTCCTGATCTTTAAGGAAGCCATTCATAATATTGTAAAACACAGCAGTCCGACACAGGTGGATATACGGATGGAGAACAGTAAGAGCCATTTTAAACTGACCATTCAGAATGACATCAACCAGCAAAAAGAGAATACCATACTGGGGGGTAACGGGCTGGAGAATATGCAGCGCAGGGCTAAAACCATTAATGCCTTGGTGGAAACAAAGAAAGAAGGCAACCATTTTACCGTTTTCTTAAACCGGCAAAGAATTTAACCGGTCAATTTTCACCCGAACTGGGTACGAAAAAGCAGTGCACAAAAAATAATTTAGCAGGATGATATTAATGGCCATTATTGAAGATGTGGAAGTGATCCGGAAAAGCATTACCGCTTTTTTGGATGCCCAGGAAGAATTTAAAGTACTGGCATCCTGTGGCTCCGTGGAATCATTTTTAGAATTAAGCCCCGATGAGGTACAACCCGACGTTATTCTTTCAGACATTGGCCTGCCCGGCATGAACGGCATCGAAGGCATCAAGCTTTTTAAACAGCGCTTTCCCAATGCAGAGATCATCATGCTCACTGTTTTCCAGGACGAAGAGCATATTTTTAAAGCACTGTGCGCCGGTGCAACAGGTTACTTGTTAAAAAGCACACCGTTGCAACAGATAAAAGAGAGTATTGTAAACATCACCATGGGCGAAGTGCCTATGAGCAAAGCGGTAGCACGGAAAGTACTGGAACACTTTAAACCCAAAAAAGTGTACGGCACCAAAGAAGATGAACTGACTGCCCGGGAAAAGCAGGTGCTGCAGAATATGGTAGAAGGCCTGAGCTATAAAATGATCGCCGCCCGGCTGGATACCAGTGTAGAAACCGTTCGTACACAGATAAAAAGCATCTATAAAAAGCTGCACGTTAACAGTAAGGCAGAGGCCATTCGCATTGCGATGCACAACAAACTCTAGCCCTAAACATTCTCACCCTAAGGTGGTATTTCTAACGGTTTTTTGATGAAGATATTTACAACATAAATATTTTCTGTATGAAACCATTGAACCTCCTTTTTATTATCCTTGCTTTTTGCCTGGCAGGTAGCGCTGTAAGTGCACAAAGCGTTGGCATTGGCACCGCTACACCAGATGCCAGTGCTATGCTGGATATAAACAGTACAACCAGGGGTTTGCTGATACCAAAAATGACCATCGCTCAAAAAAATGCCCTGGCATCGCCTGCCAACGGGCTTATCATTTTTATAACAGACAGCATAAGCGGTATCTATTATAATTCCGGCACAGGCAGTTTACCGGCCTGGGAAAGAATGGTAACATCCAGGTCGGCGTGGCAACTGGACGGTAACAGCGGCACTTCTGTTGCTACTCATTTCATCGGCACTACCGACTCGGTGGATGTAAAATTTAAAGTGAACAATCAAAATGCCGGAGTAATAAGTGTAGACTCACTGAAAAGAAATACAGCATTAGGGTATTTAAGCATGAATTCAAATACAACCGGGTGGCTCAATGTTGCATTCGGTTACCAGAGCCTTACCTTAAACACAACAGGTTTGGCCAATACAGCTAACGGCTACAAGGCTTTATACAACAACAGCACTGGAAATTATAATGTAGCCGTTGGTTATAAATCTTTAGACAGTAACACAACAGGAAATTATAACACAGGCATTGGTGCTTCATCGTTGTTTTCCAATACTTCAGGAGTAAACAACACGGCTACCGGTGCTTTTTCCCTGCTTACCAATACAACAGGGTCTTACAACACGGCAAATGGCATGAACGCTTTGCTGTTTAATTCCACAGGCACAGGCAATACAGCAACGGGTGCATCGGCTTTACAGCACAATTTCATTGGCAGTGATAATACGGCAAACGGCATGGGGGCTTTATATAACAATGGCTTAGGTAATAACAATACTGCAACCGGTTCTTATTCTTTATTTACCAATACATCAGGCAGTGGCAATGTGGCCAACGGGTATTATACTTTAACAAACAATGAAACAGGTAATTTTAATACGGCTGTTGGTTACAACGCCGTACGAAATAATGACTATGGCAGCCATAACGCAGCGTTAGGCTATTCGGCCATGTATAATAATATTGGCGGAAGCAGTAATATTGCCATTGGTCCGCTATCTATGTATAGCAACAGCGATGGAAGCTCCAACATTGCCATCGGGAATGCATCGGGCTTTTCTATTCAAGGCTACAATAATGTAGCCATTGGCGACAGTGCTTTGTTTGCACATACAACCAGCAATTCAACAGCGGTAGGAAGCGGGGCATTACGGAATAATATCGGAAGCGGAAATGTTACCGGGGAATTTAATTCCGCTTTTGGTTATCGAAGCCTGTACAGCAATAC
>DMRT01000062.1 GCA_003455235.1 Chitinophagaceae bacterium | reverse complement strand
GAGGGTAAACACCACGCAGTACAATGAAGCCCATACGGTGTTATTCCATATCCATTTTTTGCCGGTCTCGTAATCCATGTGACCGTCTTTATCACTTTGCAGGCTCAGGCTTCTCATTTTCTTACCAAGGATCCACCAGAGGAAAATGGTGATGAATGACCAGGCGGTATAGAACTTAATGTTCAGGAACCCGCTTTTCCCTTTCAGGATGGAGTCGTTGGCGACGGCGTCTTTGTCTAACCAATGATAAATATCCGTACGGCCGCCGAAAACGATGGCCATTAAAATAATAAAGGTCAGCACTCCCAGGATCGGCACTACGCTGGAAATGGCTTCCGAAACACGGCGGAATGCCACCACCCATCCGGCCATGGCCATGGTGGTAACACAAATAAAGAACATGGCTGCATTCACCACCAGTAAAAAGAACACGCTGTTCTGCAGCAGTACGGCCCAGAAACGGGTGCTGCTGGAATGAGTTCCATGACCGGCATGTTCAAAGGGATGAAACATGATGATGCCATACAGCAATGCGATTACACCGGCACCGATAAGGCCATACGTCCACTTTTTATAACTGCCCGGTAACTGAAATTGATGATCCATCTGATCTTTATTTTGAGTGATTTCTTGAATGATTATTTTTTTACTGCTGCACTGTCTGTCTTGGGTGCCGCTGCATCGGTGGCCGGGGCCGCCGCTGTTTTTGGTTCCAGGGTACGGATATACTGTACAATTCTCCAGCGTTGTTCACGGCTCAGCTGTGAAGCATAGCTTCCCATGTTCATCTGTCCGTAGGTCATTACATAAAACAACCGTCCGTCGCTGTACTTGGGCGAGGTGGCAACAATGCTTTTCACCCCGCCGATCTTGGGGGCCACCGGGCCATTGTTTTCAGCCTTGGCGCCATGGCAAACAGCGCAATTGATGTTAAACAGGCGGCCTGCTTCTTCCAGGTCTCTGCCGGTGAGTTCCGGCAGCGGGTTCTTAACCTGGGCAAGCTGGGCAACTAATGCGGCATTACTGTCAATGGTGCTTTTGCTGTTATCAAAGGCAACCGGAAAAGGAAACTGGTCTCCCCGCTTAATGGTTCCGGCCGGCGGCAGGTTATTAAAAAATATCTTATGGCTGGCGTCGCTGGGGTCCGTTGTAAACACCGAGGAGTCCCTTTGTGCATAGCTTTCGTACGCACGGCTGTAAGCCATATCAGGCATGTATACTTTACCCGGCTGGCGCTTGCTGTCGCAACTGGTAATCACAACCGCTGCTGTTAAAACCAGTGTTGCTATGATGGCTGCTTTTTTCATTCTCGTTGACTTCGTTTTTATTTTTAGGGAGCTGCCTCCCGCTCATCGTTATTTAGTTAATAGCCTTTTTCTTCTTTGTACAACTTCTGTGCTTTGTCGTAGGTTCCGATCCACCAGCCTGTTTCCACTTCCTGCACGTTTACTTCCTGTGCACCCGCCTGCTGAAGAAAGGATTGCACTTCGGCATCGTTTGTTTTGCCCGTGCACTCGATGGCCATCACAAACAGGTCGTCGGTAGCCCGTGGATGAAAGTGATGCTTCTTTACAAAGGGGGCCAGGTTGCACAGGTAACAAAACGTAAGCACCATTCCCACGGCCGAGAATAATACGGTAAGTTCGAACGTAATAGGTATCCATGCGGGCAGGGCAAAGTGAGGTTTACCGCCGATGTTCAACGGCCAGTCTTTGGTAAACACCCATGTCATGAATGTAAGTGCCGTGGTGGTGCCGGTGATGGCATAAATAAATCCTGCGGTATGCAGACTTGTTTCACGGATGCCCATGGCATGATCGAGGCCATGTACCGGGAAAGGTGTATACACGTCGTGTATTTTGTATCCTGCTTTGCGAACATTCTTCACAGCAGGAAACAATACCTTCTCATCAGCAAAGGACCCTACTACAAATTTTTTAATTCCTCCAGCCATATATTAAACTTTTAAACGTCTTAGTCTTTTCGGTTATTAATGATGTGCATGTGCCACTTCTTCGATATAAAATTTCTCTGCATCTGCCTTTTCGATATCACTCATCTTCGCTTTGTAGTTCTCTCCGCTTGTTTTTAATATTGCTTTGATCTCTGCCACAGCAATCACGGGGAAGTATTTCGCAAACAGGAAGAAGCAGGTGAAGAACAGCCCGAAGGTACCAAGGTAGAACCCGATCTCCCAGATACTGGGGCTGTAATAGGTACTCCATGAAGAAGGAAGAAAATCCCTGTACACAGAAGTAACGATGATCACAAAACGTTCGAACCACATACCGATGTTCACGATGATGCTCATGAAGAAGGTAACGGTGATGTTCCTCCTGAGCTTGCGGCTCCAGAACAGCTGCGGTGATACCACGTTACAGAACATCATCAGCCAGTAGCTCCAGCCATAGGGGCTGAACAGGTTGGCCCGGTTCTCTTTAAAAGCAAACCATTCGTAGGTATTTTGTCCGTACCAGGCAATAAACAATTCTGTTAAGTACGCACAACCCACGATGCTACCCGTTAATACAATTACTTTATTCATGGCCTCGATGTGACCGAGGGTGATGTAGTCCTGCAGGTTCAATACTTTCCGTACCACGATCATCAGCGTTTGCACCATCGCAAAACCCGAGAAGATGGCACCGGCCACGAAGTAAGGAGGGAAGATGGTGGTATGCCAGCCCGGTACAACCGAAGTGGCGAAATCGAACGATACGATGGTGTGCACTGACAATACCAGCGGTGTGCTTAATCCTGCCAGTACCAGCGACAGTGATTCATGACGCTGCCAGTGTTTGGTGCTTCCGGTCCATCCGAAAGAAGCAACGCCATAAAACATTTTCCGGAATTTGGTCTTTGCCCTGTCTCTAACCGTTGCCAGGTCGGGGATCAAGCCAGAATACCAGAATAATAAGGATACGGTGAAATAGGTTGAGATCGCAAATACGTCCCACAACAACGGCGAGTTAAAGTTCACCCACAAAGGACCTCTTGTATTTGGATAAGGAAGTACAAAGAATGCCATCCACACCCGGCCCATGTGCCATATCGGGAACTGGCCGGCGCACATTACCGCAAAGATTGTCATCGCTTCTGCTGCCCGGTTCACCCCGGTTCTCCATCCCTGGCGGAACAGCAACAGGATCGCAGAGATCAATGTTCCGGCATGACCGATACCCACCCACCATACGAAGTTGGTGATGTCCCATCCCCAGCCAATGGTTTTATTAACGTTCCACTGACCGATACCATAGGTAACCTCGCGGTAAACACTGTACACACCGAATAATAACAGGCCCACGCTGATATAAAAACCAATATACCAGAGCAGGCTCGGTTTCATCTCAATGGGGCGAATGATATCTTCCGTTACCTGGTGGTAATCTTTATTACCGTCTACCAGCGGCTCCCTTTGTTGCGATTCGTATTTCAGTAATGACATATCTAAAATATAAAGTCAAAAGTTAAAAGGCAAAAACTAAAATCAACAGCGCTTTAGTTTTGGGTTTTACTTTTTGGTTTTGAATTTTTACTTATTGTTTAATTATGCGTGTGCCTTTGTTTCTTCTTTCTTTTCTCCCTGCGCTTCTTCCACTCCGATGTGCCTGTCGGTATTCCTCACTTTAGCCAGGTAGTTCACATTCGGCAGCACGTGTAACTGTTCCAGCACATAGAAGGCCCGGTGCTTCTGATCCACGTTGCGGATCTTGTACACGTCGCTTTCTTTATCATTCACGTTACCAAAGCTGATGCTATTGCTCGGGCAGGCCTGTGCACAAGCCACTTTCACATTGCGTACCAGCGAAGCATCGCCATGTTTCTTGGCTTCCAGTTTGCTTTCCTGCAGGCGCTGAACACAGAACGAACATTTTTCGATCACACCACGTGAACGAACCGTAACATCCGGGTTCAATACCATTCTGGTGAGGTCGTCATTCATCTGCAGCACGCTTTCATCCATGTACTTGCCCACCATCGGGTTCTGGTTATCCGGGAAGCTGTCGGCGCCGGTATAATCCAGCCAGTTGAAACGACGTACTTT
>DMRT01000019.1 GCA_003455235.1 Chitinophagaceae bacterium | reverse complement strand
CATTGATATAATTTTTCATAATGGCTTCCACGATTACCTTTTTGTTTGACGCCCGTTCCATGCGGATGAGTTCATTTACATCTGCAGTGGTAATATAGTAATTAAAGCCTTTTTGCTGCGGAAAGATAAAATAAAGTTCACCGCTATTGGTACGTACCTGGGCCGTGGAATTATCCAGGGTATTCATCATCACCAGTTCCAAGTCGTGGCGCAGGGTTTTGATCACCGATTTCCGGTTCATCTTTTTAATGATGGAGTATACGTGGAATCCGCCGCCGGGCCTGAACTCAAAATCGAAAAAAGTAAATCCCATTTCATTGGAGAACACCATCCGGGTGCTGCTGTCGGGCATTTTTTTTATCAGCAATAAGCCGCTCAGGTGATTGCCTACCACATCTACCGTAGCGCTGTACAGGGCTACCTGGAAAGCCGGCCGGAACGACAGTACCCGGTTTGCATCAACCGTTGCCGCCTGCATTTGCTTGTGCAGGGGGGTACAGGCTTGCCACACCGCTGCCAGGCTAATCAATAGAAAACAACGCATCGGGGATGGAAGCATTCGGTTCTTTGTTGGTGAATCGCATGATGGTATAATCGCCGGAAATCTCTTTCATTTCGATGCTGGTAACGGAGAAATCCTTTTTATCCACCACCACGTTGATGGATTTAAATAATTCTTTTAATCCTTTTGTTTGCGGGGAAAGCTCGATCAGCGCTGTACTCCGGTTTTCAAACACCCGGGTACTGAAATCGGTATTGCTGAGCATGGTTCCCTGCATGCAATCGATCATGATGCGATTGATCTGCTGGAAAAGTTTATTCGATTTGGTGGACACTTTACTTTCTTTCTGCCCATCCTTTACATACACTTTATCCCTGTTCAGGATCATCAGGTATTTGAATGGCTGGTTGTATTCCATCCTTACCCGGCTGTCTTTCTTAAACCAGAAATTTCCTCTGGAAATTATTTTTTCCGAAAGCATGGCCAGGTTCTTTTCCTGGGTAAAATCGCTTTTGATGGAGGTGGTTTTTTGTGTGGCAGCAGAAAATTCGGTTTTGAATTTCGCCACGTCGGTAACCGTATTATATCCCGGGTACTGTGCCTTTACTCCCGTTGTGACCAGCAAGGCCAGTAATATCAGTTTCACTTTACTCATAAGGCTGCAAATCTAACAATTTATCCAGCGGGGTGATGGTGTATCCTCTTTTTTTAACTTCTTTGATAAAAGCGGGTAATACATTCAACGTGGTTTTGCTCGTATCGTGAAAAAGAAAGATGGCTCCGGGTTCAATGGCCGCATTGATCTTATCCAGCAGCTTCCCATCTTCTTTGATCACCGTATCCATCGACCGCACGCTCCAGCCAATGGGAGTATAGCCTCCGCCAATGATTGCTTTTTTTACATTGGGATTGGTAACCCCATAAGGAGGGCGGAATAACTTTGGCCTGCGGCCAATCACCCTTTCCACTTCGCTGTTCATCATCGCCAGGTCTGACTGCATTTTTTTGGCTGAACACATGTCAAACCAGAAATGATGAGAATAACTGTGATTGCCAATGAGGTGGCCATCGGCATGCACCTGCCGTAAAATTTCTTCATTACCTGCAATGCGGTTGCCGATGCAGAAAAAAGCGGCTTTTACCTTTTCTTCTTTCAATACCTGCAGGATCTCCCGGGTATAATCAACCACAGGTCCATCGTCGAAGCTGATGGCAACCTGTTTCTTATCGGCAGGGCCTTTACAAACGATCCTGATAAAAAATCCCGAACCCACATAATAACAACCCCAAAAAACAAGGAGCGACCAGGCCATGAACAGCACCGGGTACACATACCAGGGCATGCCGTATTTTATGTGCACGCCGATCAATGCCAGCAGCACGAATCCAAAAAAAATATTTGTGTTCCTGAAGTTTAACATGCCGACAGCAAAAATAAGGAATGATGCATGTTCAGGTAATGATTGTATACCAGCACCCGTTTAATGGGTTTAAGGATGCCGGAAGTTTGCAGCATGGCAGGGATCTTTCCCTGCTTAATGATATTGGCCGCCAGCCAGAAAGCGAAGGCAGAAGCGGTTGGGTATTCACCGCAGAGGTGTTTGTAGTTTAGAATAGGGATTCCGGCAAAAACAGACTGCCCGGGCTGATCATATATCCTGTCTGATTTCTGATCGCCGTTCTTTCCGGTAATGATAAGATCAAGATCACCGGTTGCAATTCCCTGTTTTTCCAGGAAGGAAGAGACCTGCTTTTCTATATCGACTGCGCCCGCCGGTTTATAAAATGTATGCATTCCATCCAACCGGGCATAGTCTGATGAAGATGCTTCATTAGCCAGCATAAAGAAGGAAGAACCTTCACCGGCAATTGTACCCTTTGTTCCCGCCCTGTATATATCCAGGCTGGACACATCTCCCTGCTTATACAAACCAAGCCTGTTAAGTATCGTATGGCTGGTAGGGATGATTTCATCAATGGCGCCTACCAGCACATGAGATGCTTCTTTTTCTTTGAGCAAGAGCATACCATCCAGCAGGGCGCTTTCAAATGAAAAGCCCCGGTGCACAAAGGCATTGTTGTAATTGTTGCACTGAAGCATCAATCCTATTTGTGCGCCGATGGTATTGTGAGTGGATTGAATGAATGCGGTAGGTGTCAGAAGTTCTTCATTGAACTCCACCATCTTGCTTAAGAAAGCATAGGTATCTTCCAGGCATCCATACGAGGTCCCGGTAACAATGGCGTCGGGCATTTTCACATCTGCTTCTTTCAGGCATTCCATGGCTGCCGCCACACCCATGCGTATGATGCGGCTCATACGGCGGATAAGTTTGGGATCGATGAATTCCTTATAGTCTGGTTCTATGCAGGAAAGGCGGTTGCCGGTGTATGCAACAGGGGCTTCGTTCATCAATGGATGGCCAAAGGTTTTTTGCGGCGATATGTTCCCGGTTGCCCGTATGTACATTTTATACTTTTGAGAAAATTAAAGACGAACAATTACCTCCAAACCCAAATGAATTTGACAACACGTGTTTCATTTCAACATTTTGCTGCACTTCGGTTACCGGCACAAACGGAAGATCCTTCATGGGCGTTTGCAGCCGCAGGTTGGGAAATACAATGCTGTGCTCCAATGCCATTACCGAGAATACGGCTTCTATACCACCGCTGGCGCCCAGGGTATGACCGGTGAATGTTTTGGTGGAACTCATTTTTGGAAAATGAGGACCGAATAATCGTTTGATCGCTGTTCCTTCGGCAATATCATTGTTCTGTGTACCTGTTCCGTGCAGGTTGATGTAATCAATATCAGAAGGCTGCAGCCCGCTTTTCTTCAATGCACCGCTCATTGCAAGATAGGATCCTGTTCCTTCGGGCGATGAAGCTGTTTGGTGATAGGCATCATTGGCATTGCAATAACCGCTCAGTGTTATGCCCGGTTTATCCGGGAGCGTGGCGGCTACTTTATCCGACACCAGTACCACGTAACCGGCGCCCTCACCCAGGTTCAATCCACGCCGGTGTTCATCAAATGGCTGGCAGAATTGTTCATCCACAATCATCAGTGTATTAAAACCATTCAGCGTGAATCTTGTGAGCGAATCGGTACCGCCGGCCACCACCACATCCAGGATGCCGTTCTTAATTAATCTGGCTCCCAAAAAAATGGAGTTGGCAGAAGAAGAGCAGGCGGTGCTGATGGTGCTGATATAGTCTTTAATACCCAGGGCATCGGCGGCCAGCTCGGT
The DNA here is from genome assembly GCA_003455235.1 of Chitinophagaceae bacterium. Taxonomy (GTDB): domain Bacteria; phylum Bacteroidota; class Bacteroidia; order Chitinophagales; family Chitinophagaceae; genus Ferruginibacter. The sequence goes on along the minus strand of DMRT01000019.1, from coordinate 5,559 downwards.
TACGCTGCCGCATTCGTGGTTGATCACATCCCTCAGCCTTCCCTTGCGGTTATCGGCTAAAAACTGGTTGAAGAAATTTTCTGTCTTATCCATTCCACCCACCGAATTGGCGGAGATGAAACCCGTACGCCAGGCTTTTACATCAGTAATGCCCGAACGGCTCAGCGCTTCTTTGGCAGCCACCAGGCTTAACAGGGCCGTGCGGCTTTTAACGGCGGGGAGCCCGGCGAGGGCTGCCAGTTCTTCATTGCTGAGCTTTACTTCGGCAACCGGTAACCGTTGCTGGTGAGCAGAACGCAGGTATTTCATCGGGCCCATACCGGCACGGCTGTTCTGCAGGGCATCAAGGCATGCGGCGACATTATTGCCTATCGCCGATATGATCCCTGTGCCGGCAATGAAAACGGGTTCATTCATTTAATTATGAATTCTGTGCCTGATGTGCGGTAATGTATTCGGCCATGGTACGAACGGTGCGGAATACCTTGGGGCCTTCATCGGCATTGCTGAGTTTTATCTTGTACTGCTGTTGCAGTAATACAATGAGTTCAAGTGCATCGATCGAATCCAACCCGAGCCCTTCCACGAACAATGGCTGATCATCCCCGATGTCTTCGGGTTTGATATCCTGCAGGTTCAGCTGGGTAACGATCTGCGATTTCAGATCCGATATTAACTTATCCATTTTCTATCTGATATATTTTATTAAGGTTTTCGGCTGTAAAAATAACGGAATTGGCCGTTTTCATTTTCTCCACCAGGAAAAGGGCTGCCCGGTAATCATTTCCCAGCCACTCCACCCAGCCACAGATACAGGCCTGCAATATATTATTATTAACGAGACCGTTCACATATTGTTCAATAAATCCCGTATCAAATTGTTCAGAAACGAAAAAGGCATTTTCTCCCTTGAACCCGTGACAGATGGAGATTTCGCCGATGACGATATTGGGCAGGGTATATACAAACAGGGCCGGGCTGGGAATGGATTGCACCGTTTCATAATACCGGATATCGGTGTCAAGGCTTGAATTGCTGTTCGACAAAACAATGCCCACTTCTTCCGGGCGGTATTTTTCTTTTTGAAATCCTTCCTGCAGCAATAGTTCATTCGCCAGCCAGCCCAGCCTGCTGGTATGATCCATCTTGTAAAACTTGGGGTACTGCAGGTCAAAGTGCCGGTATGCCGATACCAGGAAATCAGGCGCCGCAGCCGCCTGGTCATCAAAAACCGGGCGGCCATTTTTATAGATGCGGTTGCCGGTAATGACACAGTCCGCATTGATATATGTGTTGGTACTCAAAATGGTTCTTCTTATCCTGCCAGTGTTTTTTCAAGGTTGATGAGCTTGGCCAGTTTTTTCAGGGCCGTGTCGTGATTCTTCACATAGGGGTTATCGAGGTCCCATACATAGCCGGCCAGCACCGAACAGATCATGTTCTTTATTTCCAGGTTGGGTTTTTCCGAAAAGAAAATAGTATCCAGTGTTCCATCGTACCAGGCCATCACGTAAGAGCGGAAGGTGTTTACCCCCTGCATCATGGGTTCGGTGTATTCTTTTTCCCAATCGATGTTTTCTCCTTTCAGTTTCCTGATTACAAGGTGAGCTGCTTTCTGACTGGAAACAGTTGCCAGGGTTACGCCGGAAGAAAATACCGGGTCCAGGAACTCGGTTACGTTGCCGGTAAGTACAAACCCATCGCCATAGAACCGGTTGGTGGTGGTTGACCAGGATTCGAGCACCCGGGGTTCAAACTTCATTTCCACTCCATCCATCCGCTCCCGCAGGTATGGTTCTGAATCGATGAGGGCACGGAGCTGTTCTTCATTGGTTCCGCTCACTTTATTGAAAAAGCCGGGCTCTCCCACAAAACCTACCGATGTAATACCGCTGGAAAAAGGAATCACCCAGATCCAGATTCCCTTGTCGTGTACAATAATGGTGATGCGGTTGGGTTCATCATCCATCGAACGCTTTACATCATTTACATGCGTAAACAACGTTTTACGGGGCGGAAGATTGGAAGGCTTGTCCATGTTGAACAGTTTTGGTATCACCCTTCCATAGCCGCTGCCGTCTACAATGAACCTTGCTTCAATCTGAGATTTATTACCGTTGATATCTTCCACCGTGGTGATGGAATCGGATCCATTGAATTCAATGGCCGTTACGGTTGTTTCATAATGAACGGGGATGCCCGTTTTTTCGCAGCAATCGGCCAGGGTTTGATCAAATTCTCCCCGGGGTACCTGCCAGGTCCATGTCCACCCGCTGGTAAACTGGTCGGCAAAGAAGTAGTCACATACTTTTCCTTCCTTAACGAATTTGGCGCCGAATTTTTCCTGGAATTTTTTTTCTTTGATGGCATCCAGGAAGCCCGCTTCTTCCAGCGCCTCCATGCAGCGGGGCAGCAGGCTTTCGCCGATTACAAAGCGGGGAAATTTCATTTTTTCCACGATGGTAACACTGTAGCCGGCCTGCTTAATGATGGAAGCCGCCACCGTGCCAGATGGGCCGGCACCGATCACCAGCACATCTACTTTTTCTGATTTCATGAGCAGAGTGTTTTATTGTTTTCTTTTTTTGCATTTCAACAGTGTCTGGCTGATGCCGATTCGGTCTGTTTCCTCCGCTACTTCAAGCCCTGCTTCGTCAATACATTTCAGGAATACCTCAGCGCTGTACATCTGGCTGTTGCCGTTGGCCAGTACGGTAAAGTACAGCGAGGTTTGCTGTAAACAGAACGACGCCACTTCAAAGCGCTGCCGGTCCCAGAAAGGCTCCAGGATGAATACATAGCCATTATCATCCAGTGCCTCGTGGCAGCGTTTTAAAATAGAAACGATCTGGTTTTCTGAAAAACAATCCAGGAACTGGCTCATCCAGATCGCATCAAATCCCTTCGGGATCTTTGCATTTTCTTCCAGCAGGTTAACCGCCAGGAAGGAGATCCGGTCACTCAATCCCAGCTGCTCCGCTTTTTTCCTGGCCATGTCAAGCTGCCCGGGCAGGTCCATAATGGTAATATGAACATCCGGGCTGTACCTGGCAGAGGCAATGGCCCATTTGCCGGTATTACCGCCAATGTCAAGAATATTCTTTACCTCTCCGTTGTACACTTTCGGCAGCACCAGCGGAAAGGCATCGTCTGAAAAAAAATGATCAAAATTAAACCAGCTTTCCTGCACATGTGGTGGCAGCTGCGACAATGCCTCGTATACGGTGTTCCAGCTGCCGAATTCTTTCAGCCCTTCCGGTTTTCCGGTTTCAATGCTTTTATCCAGGTAAAAAAGGCCTTTGTAATTTACATCATGCACAAAATCCATGTTCACTTTTGTTAAAGGGTCGTGCAGAATAAAGTGCCCGGTTTTACCTAAAGTGTACCGTTTATCATTCACCAGCACCAGGCCCATACTTAACCCTGATTCCAGCAGTACCCGTGCGCCGTAGTTGGACAAATTGGTTTTTTCGGCGATCTCTTCATTGGTAAGCCCGGTGTTTCCGCTTTCTTCAATCAATGCCAGGATGCCGGTGTTGCGCAATACCCTTGCTGCCTGGAAAATCACCGGTCCGAATGCAATCCATTGTGCTGTTTCTTTTGCGTCGAATGCTGATTGTTTGTCTTTGGAGAAAAAATTCATAGTGCCAGATCTGTTTTATTAAAAGTAATTATTCTTTACCGAAAATCATGGCTGCGTTACAGCCGCCAAAACCCGAAGCGGTTTTAAGGCAGTTGCGAAGTTCGTTTTTATAAACGCCGGTGCATACATTCACCGGTTGGGTAACACCCATGCTGCTGAAACCCCGGGTGGGTATTACCGTATTTTCTTTGAGCGACTTCACCGCAATAACCGATTCAATAAGCCCGGCAGCGCCGAGGGTGTGGCCATAGTATCCCTTCAGGCTGTTTACCGGAACGGTTTGCAGCCCGGCCAGGTTAATGGCTTTTGCTTCCATCTCATCGTTGTATAAAGTGGCGGTACCGTGAGCCGAAATAAAATCAACACCTGCGGCCAACAACCCGGCTTCCTGCAGCGAACGTCCGATGGCCATATTCAGTTCTTCGCCGGTTCGGGATGGGCCTGAGATATGATTGGCGTCGTTGCTGGTGGCGCCGCCCATTACCATTGCTCCATACGAATATTCTTTGCGTGAACTGATAATCATGGTGGCGGCTCCTTCTCCGAGGTTGATGCCGTCTCTTGCCGCATCAAACGGTTTACAGGGAGCGGCACTTACTGCCTGGAACGATTGAAAGCCGGATAATACAAAGCGGGTAATCACATCGGCACCGGCAATTACAGCATGATCGTATTGACCCGAACGGATGAGCCGTATGCCGGTGAGTATGGCCAGGATACCGGATATGCAGGCATTGGAAACGATGATGGGTGTATTTACAAATCCGAAATGAGATGCCAGCAGCCGGGCGGATGTATTCAACGAGATGCGCCGGTTCAACTCCGCCGAAGCTGTTTCTGTTTCCAGTAAACTGATATTGCCCTTGGTGGTGGAAATGATCAGTACCGTTTTTGTATCTGCTGCCTTTACTGCGCTGTTGGCAAGTGCATCGACGATGGAAGCGATGAGCAGGTTTTCAAAACGGGTGTACTGTTGTTTGCCCGTTTGGTAACTGAAATGCCCGGGATTAAAAAGGGATGCATAAAACGGCTGCGCTGAAAATGGGGAGCCCGTATGAAGGTTGACACCCGATACGTCCCGCAGAAGCCCGTTAAAATTATCAGCGGTGTTGTCTCCTACCGGTGAAATGATATTATCGGCGCTGATAAAAATAGGTGTCATAGTTTATTAACCCAGGTCATGTTTCTTTTTCCACTCTTCAAAAAAAGGCGGGTTGGATAATTGAAGAACCGAATCGTCTTTGCTTAAAAAAACCTGTACAGAAGAACCCGTTGCCACCAGCTCGCCGGTAGCGGAATTGTACAACCGGTAAGAGAATTTCATTTTGGCCGCTTCGCAGGGAATGTATTTTGTTTCCACAACAACCCGGTCGCCATAGCGCAGTGATTTTTTAAAATCGCATTGCACATTCACCACCGGTATTACAAACCCCTGCTGGTATACGTCTAAGTATTTCAGTCCGTGTGTTTCGCCAAAGGCTTCACGCCCGTCTTCAAAATAACGGATGTAGTGCCCGTGCCAGACAATGCCCAGGGGGTCGGCTTCATTGAATCGTACCAGGATCTCCCTGGTGCAGCTTAGTTCTGTTGACATAATATGCGGGGATCAGCTGCCGTACTTGCTTTTCCAGACCTTGTATTTTTTCTTTTCAATTTCCACCAGGCTTTTTTTGATGATGGATACCCAGAAGTTGCGGAAACCGAAGCCGGCTGCTTCCTGTTCCATGCGTTCGGTCATCAGTACTTTTTTCGATTTCATATCCACCAGCACCACCCATACCGATCCGTAGCTTTTCTTTTCTTCTTTCTTCATGCCTTCCATTACAAACACCAGCCCGATGCCGTCTTTGTCTTTAATGGACAGGGCTTTTATTTCGGCGGAGATATCTGCTTCGGTAAGCCTGCTGAAGTCGGCA
>DMRT01000025.1 GCA_003455235.1 Chitinophagaceae bacterium | reverse complement strand
ACCAAAAAATATTTTACAAAGATTTAGATAATCAATTGTTGTCGGGATAAAGTTTATTTGATGCGCCGTATTTGTTACTTCTTTTAAATTCTCAACGCCTCTATTTTTTAGATCAAACATCAACTGCACTTCTCCTAGCTTAAAAAGTTTACCTATTTCATCTTTGTGGAAATTACCAAGTGGGTATAATAAAAAAATCATTAGTGACTTAAAAGCATTGCTATGATCTTCAATTTGAGGAGATTTTCCTTCTATATCCTCGATCATATCCATAACACCTTTATAATTTCCAATCAAGTCAGCAACAATCATACCCTCGATTACCATACAACTTCTACTCAAGTCAATATCGTAACCATTATATTTGGCATTACCGTATAGAGGAAAGGATTTATCTTTTGTATAAATTAGTAATGCCCTTAAAGAAATGTAATCATACATTACCAGCATGCTAATTAAAGGAAGAATTCCATTACGATTTTGACTTTGATAAATGTATTGTGGAAAGGAAAATACTTGAGATCCGTACTTAAATTTAATTTTGTCTATATATTTATAGATTATTTTATTTAACTCTCGGTTATTTTGAAAATAGAATGGCTCTGTACTATAGAATTTGTCAATGTATCCAGCAAAGTCAACATTTAAGCCATATCGGTTTCTATAAATATTCCGAATATTATTATAGTCACACACCACTATTACTTTGTCAAAATTAAATTTATTTAGTTCACTTCCTTTCCTATCGAAATGCGAAGCGAAAACATTTAATATTCTGAAAATATGCTCTGGATCTAATCTATCTAAGTCGTCTATTATTAACAGAGCCTCCTTTGAATTATTTTCCTTTTTATCTTCAATAGTTTTATGAATTATCTTAGTAATAAAATCGTTTTCATAAAGAGAAGATTCAGATTTTTCTTCGTTTTCTAAAAAAGTCGATAACATATTTCCTTCATCTAAAGTCTTCAATTCTTTTTTATATTTTTCGACATCTTTAATTAGCTTCTTCCCTTTTTTATATACCTCATCTAATTCTTTCCCAACATAAGGAATTAAGGAAATTAGCCTACCAATAACTTTACCTGGATTTTTATATATGTACATTGGAAGAGTTTCCTTAAATGAGGGGTCGAAGTTTTCAAAATCGATTCCATTTTTTATTAACTCCAGTATGATATCATACTTAATATATCTTATTATGTCTTCATTCGAGGCAATTGAGTAATTAACTGGGCTTATATGTATTGTAAAATAGCTTTTGTTAACTCTAAACTCTTTTAGGTTGTCAAAAAAATATTTCAAAAATGTTGTCTTCCCTTTTCCAAACTTGCCAGAAAAAAGGATTCTATCATTGGTGGCTATCTCTAGATGTTCCTTGAATGCATATCCAGGATTTTCGAATAACTCTTTGTGTAATTGATCAGACATAATCAATTGTTTTAATCAAAATTCGTAAAAATGGTGCACTGAGCAATTTCAAATATTAACTGTATCTAACTAAGCTTCCTATATTTGCATTTATGCAATTCCAATCCATCACCGGGCAAAAAAACCTTAAAGAACAACTGGTTCAGATGGTGCAGCACAACCGGCTGAGCCATGCATTGTTGTTCCTGGGCAAGGAAGGCAGCGGCGCCCTGCAGCTGGCACTGGCATTTGCGCAATACGTGGTTTGTGATAAAGTGAACGGTCGGCAGCAAAAAACAGCCGAGCCCTCTTTATTCGGTGAGCCCGAACCCCAGACCCCCAGCCTCAAACCCCAAATGGACGCCTGTGGCGAGTGCGCCGCCTGTAAAAAAGCAACCGAACTCATTCATCCCGATATCCACTTTTCTTACCCGGTGATTCCCCGTAAATCCGGCGACAAACCCATCAGTACCGATTATATAAAAGAATGGAGGGAATTTATCAGCAGCAGCCCTTACGGCAATGTGTACGACTGGCTGCAGTTTATCGGTGCCGAAAACAAGCAGGGAAACATCACCGCACACGAATGCAACGACATCATCCGCAAACTCAACCTCAAAAGTTTTGAAAGCGAATACAAGATCCTCATTATGTGGATGCCGGAGTTCCTGGGCAAAGAAGGAAATAAATTATTAAAGCTCATTGAAGAACCGCCGCCAAACACCCTGTTTGTGCTGGTGGCCGAGAACGAAGACCTGATTCTGCCCACGATTTTATCCCGTACCCAGTTGGTAAAGGTGCCGGTTCTCAGCAACCAGGAAGTGGAAGCAGCCCTGGAATTAAAAGAAGGAGTGAATGTGGAAAAAGCCCGGCAGGTGGCCGCCGTTTCGGAAGGCAATTTCCGGGAAGCCCTCCAGTTATTACAGCACGCCGATGACGACTGGGAAGCCATGCTGCGGGAATGGCTTAATGCCGTTTTGCGTACAGGCCCCGTTGCCCAGGTAAAGTGGATTGATGAAATGGCCAAACTGGGCCGGGAAAAACAAAAACAGTTCCTGAAATACTTCATCCACCTGCTGGAACAGGCCATCCGGGTCCGGGCCATTGGTGCATCTGCCAACGATCTGCGGTCGACCGATCACGATTTTGCCCTGCGGCTCAACAAGATCGCTTCCATCGAACAGCAGGAGGCCATCATCACCGAATTAGACAAAGCCACGTATTATATTGAGCGCAATGCCAACGGCAAAATGCTTTTTCACGCCCTTTCTATCCGTTTGTATCATATTATTAACAACAAATCGTTAATTTTGGTGAATTGAGGCAACCGACCCGTGGTGCAGGAATTACTGATTTGAGTTGATAGTAGCGTATTATATATTTTGATACCGGCATTTTCAGCAATAGTCAACATCGTTGTGTCACTCACTTGTACGGCATACCATTATTGAGCAATAAATGGTAAGCAGCCGGGGTGTACGGCGGCACGGGAATTAAGCAGTAATTCTTCACGGTCTTTCCTTCCTCAATTTTTAATTATTAATTCTTAATTATCCTCTATATGGGATGTGGAAGTTGTGGAGTATCTAAAAACGGGGCCCCATCGGGCTGCCAAAGTCATGGCAACTGTGCCAGCGGCGGATGCAACCGGATGAACGTGCATGACTGGCTGGCCAACCTGCCGTTTAGTGATCCGGAAAGCGGGTGCCGCGTGATAGAAGTAAGTTTTAATAACGGGAGCCGCAAAGACTTTTTCCGGAATGTTACCCTTCAGCAGTTTGTAAAAGGCGATATGGTGGCCGTGGAAGGCGTGAATGGTTTCGACGTAGGCATGGTGAACATGACCGGCGAGCTGGTACGCCTGCAGCTGAAGAAAAACAAGATGGATGAAAAGAGCCCCGACATCAAAAAAGTGCTGCGCCGGGCCAATGATACCGATATCTCCAAGATGCTGGAATCAAAATCAAGAGAAGCCCAGGTACTCATCCGAAGCCGGGCCATCGCCCGCCAGCTGAAACTGGAAATGAAAATGGCCGAAGTGGAAGTGCAGGCCGATGGCCGCAAAGCCACATTCTTTTACATTGCCGACGACCGGGTTGACTTTCGGGAGCTCATCAAATTATACGCCGCCGAATTCAAGGTAAAAGTGGAGATGCGGCAGATCGGCGCCCGCCAGGAGGCAGGAAAGGTAGGCGGCATCGGCAGTTGCGGCCGTGAGCTTTGCTGCAGCAGCTGGCTTACCGATTTTAAAAGCGTAAATACCAATGCAGCCCGTTATCAAAACCTCAGCATCAATCAAAGTAAGTTAAGCGGTCAGTGCGGCCGCCTGAAATGCTGCCTCAACTATGAACTGGACACCTACATGGATGCGCTGCGTTTCTTCCCCGATGATGCAGACAATATTGAAATAGCCACCAGCCGTGCCTACCTGGTGAAGAAAGATATTTTCCGCAACCTGATGTGGTATACCCTGCCCGACAGCAACAAACAATATCCCCTTACCATTGAGCGGGTGAAAAAAATAAAAGAACTCAACCGGCAGGGAATAAAACCCGAAAGCCTCGAGCCCGTGGAAGTGGTAAGCAATAAGCCAAAAGAAATTGAACCGGTTTATGCCGATGTGGTGGGACAGATCAGTTTACGGAGCCTGGAAAAAACCAGCCGAAAAAGAAGAGAACAGGAAAAAAAGCAAACCCAGCCACGCGGCAACAGGCCCGATCGGGGCGGGCAACAAGGCCAGCAACACAGGCCCGGCGGGCAGCAAAACCGTGGTGGTGGTGGCGGCAAGCCACAGCAGCAAGGTGGTGCACAGCAAAACCGCAGCCAGGGCCAGCAGAGAAACCAGAACAGGCAGCAGGGGCAAAACCGGAATCAACCAAGGAACCAGCAGTCCGGAAACAAACCCGGCGATAAAAAATAACGCAGCTTTAAAACAAACGTCGGTTTTTCCAACCGGCGTTTTTTATTTTTGCCGAACAATCTGATACATGTCAATACGGGTAACCAATCTCACCAAAGTTTACGGAACACAAAAAGCCGTTGATGGCATTACCTTCAATGTGGCCAAAGGAGAAATCGTTGGTTTTCTGGGACCCAATGGCGCCGGCAAATCCACCACCATGAAGATGATTACCGGCTACCTGCAGGCCGATGGAGGTGAGGCCGAAGTTTGCGGACAAACGGTACAGGACAACAGCAACACCACGAAAGAAAAGATCGGCTATTTACCGGAAGCAAACCCCCTTTATTACGACATGTATGTGAGGGAGTACCTCGACTTCATTACCAATGTTCATACAGTATCAAATAAAAAACAAAAGATCGAAGAAGTGATTGGCCAGGTGGGTTTAACTGTGGAAGCGAATAAAAAAATCGGGCAGCTGAGCAAGGGCTATAAACAACGGGTTGGGCTCGCCGCTGCATTGATACATAACCCGGAGGTACTGATACTGGATGAACCCACCAGTGGCCTCGATCCCAACCAGATTGTGGAGATACGGGAAGTGATCAAACAGCTGGGTAAAGAAAAAACAGTTTTATTCTCATCCCATATCCTGCAGGAAGTACAGGCCATCTGCGACCGGGTGATCATCATCAACAAAGGAAAAATCGTGGCAGACGACAGTTTGAGCAACCTGCAAAAAAGCAAAACGGGTGAACATGTTGTGCTGGTAGAGTTTAAAGAAAACATTGCGACTGACCAATTAACAGACCTGAACGCCGTTACAAACATCGAACAACTTCACACTTCACACTTCAAACTTCACACCGCAAATCCTGAAAGCGTGCGCAAGCAACTGCTCGAATTGAGTTTGCAGAATAACTGGAACATTGTTTCTTTGCAAACCGAGAGCAGCAGCCTCGAAGAAGTATTCCGTTCACTCACCAATCAACCAATTAACGAATAAACAAATCAACGAATTATGAGTTACATCGCCTCCATTCATGCCCGGCAGATATTAGACAGTCGTGGAAACCCAACCGTAGAAGTGGATATTTTAACCGAGAATGAACACATGGGCCGTGCAGCCGTTCCAAGTGGCGCCAGTACCGGTATTCACGAAGCGGTGGAGTTGCGGGACGGCAATAAAAAACTGTACGGAGGTAAAAGTGTATTGAAAGCGGTAAAGAATGTGAATACGATCCTGGCTGATAATTTACTGGGTTGGGACGTGGCCGATCAAACCGGCATCGATGCCATGATGATTGCCCTGGACGGAACACCCAACAAAGGAAAGCTGGGTGCCAATGCCATTCTTGCAGTAAGCATGGCCGTAGCCAAAGCAGCAGCCCTGGAAGCCAACCTTCCGCTGTACCGCTATATCGGGGGCACCAATGCCAAAATACTGCCCATCCCCATGATGAACATACTGAATGGCGGGGCACATGCCGATAATAAAATCGACTTCCAGGAATTTATGATTATGCCGGTAGGCGCTTCTTCCTTCAGCGAAGGGTTGCAGTGGGGTGTGGAGATTTTTCATACACTGAAATCGGTATTAAAGAAAAAAGGATACAGCACCAATGTGGGCGACGAAGGCGGCTTTGCCCCCAATATCCAGAGTAATGAAGAAGCAATTGAAACAGTCCTGACTGCCATCCAGGCGGCCGGCTATAAAACAGGCAGCCAGATAAAGATTGCCATGGACGCTGCCAACAGTGAACTCTGGAATGCCAAGGAAAAAAAATACATCTTCCATAAAAGCGATGGAAAAAAAATGACCAGTGAACAACTGGTGAAATACTGGGAAAGCTGGGTAAAACAATACCCCATCTGCTCCATAGAAGATGGCATGGCGGAAGACGACTGGAAAGGATGGAAGATGCTGACCGATGCCGTTGGCAGCAAATGCCAGCTGGTGGGCGACGATCTTTTTGTAACCAATGTGGAGCGCCTGGAAAGAGGCATCAACGAATCAATCGGCAACGGGCTGCTGGTAAAAGTAAACCAGATCGGCACTATAACCGAAACCATCAATGCCGTAAGCATGGCGCAGAACAACGGATACAATACCATTATGAGCCACCGCAGCGGTGAAACCGAAGATACCACCATTGCCGACCTCGCTGTAGCCCTTAACTGCGGACAGATAAAAACAGGCTCTGCTTCCCGAACCGACCGGATGGCTAAATACAACCAGCTGATCAGGGTGGAGGAAATATTGGGCGAAAGCGGGATATATCCAAAAGGAAAGATTAAATTTGGAAAGTAGTATATAAGTTAATGGATCATAGTTTATGGCACATTCATGAACGATGACCCATTAACCAAAATCGATGAACCACCAACGAATGAAATTACTCACCCATATACCATCCTGGCTAAAAAATAAATATTTACTCACGGGATCATTCTTTGTGATCTGGATGCTTTTTTTTGACCCCAAAGACATTCCTTCGGGTTTTGAGCGAAAACAGAAGCTGAATGAACTTCAAAATAGTGAGCAACATCTTGATGAATTGATATCCGATGCAGAAAAAGAGCGTCATTTACTCACCAATGATGCCCAAAGCATTGAAAAATATGCAAGAGAGCATTATATGATGAAAAAGGATAATGAAGACCTTTTTATTGTTAATCAGCCCTTAAAAAGCCATTAATTCAGTTCCCCGGGCAATAATGTTCCAAATCAGCCGTTTATAGAGGCGGATATGGATATTTAATTTTTTAACACAAGCAACTTAACTTGTCTATGCACAACTTTACCCCGGAAGATTTATTACTCTATTTGTATAATGAAACTTCCCCAGCAAGATCAGCCGAAATAAAGGCCGCTTTAGAAACGGATTGGAGTCTTCGCGAAAAATTTGAGGTGATCAGTTCAGCCCAGAAAAAGCTGGAAACGATCAAAATGTCGCCCAGCCAGCAAACCATCGATTCGATCATGAATTATGCTGAAAAAGCCGTGGCCGAACAACTTTCTGCCCAGGTATAATCCGCTAAAGCTTTTAATGTAATTTTATCCGCCTGCAGGCGGATTTTTTTATGACCAAAAAGGAACGTTACCGCTTTCTCATTGATTATTTCCTGGAACATGCGCCCGGTGCCGAAACCGAACTGATTTATGACAGCCCGTTTCAACTGCTGGTGGCGGTCATTCTCTCTGCCCAATGTACCGATAAGCGGGTAAACCTTACCACCCCCTTCCTTTTTGAAAAATTCCCAGATGCTGCCTCGTTAAGCAAGGCAACTTTTGACGAACTCTTTCCCCTTGTTAAAAGCATTTCTTACCCCAACAATAAAACGAAGCACCTGATCGGTATGGCCCGTATGCTGATGGAAAAATTCGATGGCAAAGTGCCTATGACTGTGGAAGAACTGGTGCAACTTCCCGGCGTTGGAAGGAAAACAGCCAATGTAATCACTTCGGTTATTGACAACCAGCCCAATATGGCGGTGGATACACATGTGTTCCGGGTAAGCGCCCGGCTGGGCCTCACCACCAACGCCAAAACCCCGTTGGCTGCTGAAAAACAATTGGTGGAGCACCTGCCCGCCGAATATGTACACATAGCCCATCACTGGCTGATCCTGCACGGACGGTACATATGTACTGCCAGGAACCCGGCGTGCAGCAGATGCGGCCTTTCCGGCATCTGTAAATATGTGAACAAAAAAAAGAAAACTTGATTTTAATTTAAAGAATAATCGTTTTATTTGCAATACAGTCTTATCCTTTTGAAACCCCCAGCCAAGAAATAAAACAAAGGATAACTTACACATGAAGAAAATTACATTTTTTGTAAGCACCCTCGTTATGCTTACCGCCCTATCAGAAAAACTTTCTGCGCAGTATTATTTTTACGACGACAAGTATTACGACAGCCCGATCATGTATGAAATCGGTGCATCTGTAGGAGCCATCAACTGTCTTACCGACCTGGGTGGTAACAAAGGCATTGGTAAGAAATTTGTGAAAGACCTTAACCTGGGTAAAACCAGCGTGGCAGGAAGTATCTTTCTCAGTGCAACCTATCAAAATGCCATTGCACTAAGGCTGGAGGCTACCTTTGGCCAGATAAAGGGAGACGACGCCGTATTGAAAAAAGTTAAGACAAGTACCTTTGGCCGGTACGAAAGAAATCTGAGTTTCCGCAGTTCCATCACTGAATTCATGCTGGCGGCTGAACTTCATCCGCTATACCTGATCAACAAATACGACGAAGACAAAGCGCCGCCAAGGGCTTCTCCTTACCTGCTGGGTGGCGTTGGATTCTTTTCTTTTAAACCACAGTCGAGGATAAATGGCACCTGGGTTGACCTGCAGCCCCTCAGCACCGAAGGCCAGGGCTTTGCAGAATATCCAAACCGCAAGCCGTATAAACTGCAGCAAATAAATATCCCGGTTGGAGTTGGAGTAAGGTATGAATTAAGCTCTACCCTGAACCTGAGGGCTGAATTTGTATACCGCATTTTGAATACCGATTACCTGGATGATGTTAGCACCACTTATATCGATCCTACATTATACCCGAATTATTTTACCGGCGCCAAACTCACCAACGCGTTTTTATTGAACGACCGTCAGTATGAGCTGGATCCCACACATGTTACCAACCCGGGTGACCAGCGTGGCAACCCGAAGAATAACGACGCTTACTTTACCTTTAACATCAAGATCGGGTATTCATTCGGAAGGCAGAAGATCAGGTATAACTAATCCCTGTTTTTATTTCATCAGCGCAGAAGCAGTATGTTCCCCTGCTTCTTTACCTGTTGCCCGTTACTGGGTTTCGTATAGCTTACATGCCATACATAGTTACCCATGTTCAGCAGGCTTCCTTTCCGTTTACCATCCCATCCCTCCAGCGGATCTTTTGAAAAATAAATCTGCTCTCCGTAACTGTTAAAAATTATCATGCGGTAATCCGCCATGTCACACGCATGCAGTGGCCTGAAAATATCATTCAGTCCATCACCATTCGGCGTAAAGGCATTGGGCAGCAGCAAAGCGCAGGGACAGGGATCAAACACAATATTCATTTCCGCTGTATCCCGCCCGCAGCCGTTTTCGGCTGTGATTGAGTACAGACCCGTCCGGGTGGCCGTGTACACGGCCTCATGGGTTCCATCCTGCCAGGTGATCAGCGACGTGTTCTGCACCACCGGCCGGATGATGAAGGTCTCTCCGCGGCATAATGTTGTATCCCTGGGTAAACTGAGCTTTAATGTATCATTGAAATATACATTCAGGCTGTCTTTAAAAATACAGTGCCCCACCTGTGCAGTAACGGTATAAAAACCGGGGCTATAAATATAGTAGGTGGATTGATTGGTATTATTCTGGTCATCCCGCTGCGGGGGTATCGACTCCCATTTGTAAATACCGGTCCCAAAGTCTGCATCCAGTACGAGCGTGCTACCCCGGCAAAGGGCCGTATCGTTGAAGTTTAGCTGCTTGTTTCCGCGGTAGCGTACAATCATGGTATCCACCACCTCGCATTGTTTGGCTACGGTTACAAAGGCCCAGTATCTGCCTTCATTGCGGATGCGGATGGACGAATCTGCCCCGATATTATAAGCTACAACATCATTTACATCAAGTCCTTTGCTGCTCCAGGCATAGGAACTGGCGCCGGCCACATGCGCTGTTAAAGTAAATATTTCACGCGGGCATAACAAGGTATCCGGCCCCAGGTTAAATACAGGGGCTGCATAGCTGCTGAAGTTGATGGTTACCGTATCACTGTACGATCCGCAGCCCATGGCATTCACCTGCACTACGTATTGTCCACCAGGTGCAATTACCGGTAGCTGCGCCTGGTTAACATTCAGGTTCACCCCATTTAAAAACCATTGATAGGTTGAATTTTCACTGGCTGCATTCAGGGTAAGCTGTTCGCCCTGGCACATCAGGTGATTTCTGCCAAGATCCAAACGGGGTTCCCGGGTAAAAAACACACCGATGGTGTCTGTAACAGCACAGCCGTTAATTTTTACTGTGTAGGTTCCGGATTCTCTTACTGATAATACCGGCCCGATCGTGGTGGTATCGTCATTCCACTCGTACAGGGCATTGGGTACAACGGGGGCATTAAGTATATAGGTTCCTGTATCGCCGCATAAAAAAACATCTGGTCCAAAGTTGTGCACCATCGGTGTTACTATGGTAATGGTATCTGCCAGATCGATCGTGCCGGCCCCGCCATCCACCACGTGCAGGGTAACAATATAGGTTCCGGGTAAAGTATACGTATGTGTTGGCTGAAGGATTCCGTTGGCCGTATTCAATATTCCGCTGGCCGGGTCTCCGAAATTCCAGTTTACCTGGTTGGGGAAGGGCGCCATTTCAAACACATTGGAATTAAATTCCACCACGGTTCCGGCACAGGTGGTACTGTGGGTGATGATGAACATGGTTTGTGCCTGCAGCTTTTGCCCCGCATGAATGAGCCATAAAAAAAACAGTATGGAAAAAATTTTCTTCATCTGGTTTGTCTTTATTTCAATCGGTCTTATTTTCCGGTATTTACATCAACGTACTTTCAGCATCGGCCTTACCTGCTGTAACGAACCATTCTGCAAACGGGCATAATACACCCCGCTTGCCAGGGCGCCTGAATCAAACACCAGCGAATAGGTGCCTGCCACATATACCTGGTCGGTAAGTGTGGCCATCTTTCTTCCGGTGGTATCAAACACCTGTACCAGCACGTGGCCTCCCGATGATTTAAACGTGATAGTGGTAGACGAGGTGAACGGGTTCGGATAATTGATGATCAGGTTATCACCAAGGTTGTTCAGCTCTTCCATATTCATATTACAGGCCGTTGATTTAATCACGGGCAGGTATTGATAATTCTTCAGCAGCACCGTATCCACATCCTTGGGTGGCAGACAGAACCAGTCACGCAGGATGGTTGAATACACCGAACGGAAATCATATTGCATGGGTACATTGTCGATAGCCTGCGTATTCACAGGTATGTCAGGGTTCTTACCAAGTATCCCTTGTTTTACAGATTCACCAAACAGGAACACCGGCTGTGCAGCACCATGATCGGTTCCCAAACTCCCGTTCGACTGCATACGTCTTCCGAATTCCGAGAAAGTCATGCCCAGCACCCGGTTGGAAACACCCAGGAATTTCAGATCAGCCATAAAAGCGGTAATGGCATCTGAAACCTGTTTTAACAAACCGCTGTGGTTACCCGTAAGAGGGTTGCCGCCATTCACCTGTCCGGCATGCGTATCAAAGCCGCCCATACTCACCATATATATCTTCGTCTTTAATCCGCCTGCAACCAGTTTGGCAACGGCTTTTAATTGAGCTGCCAGGTAATTGTCGGCCGGGTAAGGCGACTGCTGCGTTACTTTTGCGGCAGCTGCTTTAATCACTTCGGCATAGCGGTTGGTTTGTTTGGCCACCGTACGCAGGTAGGTAAGCTCCACGCCGCTGGGTGTGTTGGGTGTTGGATCCTGTATGGCATCAATGAGATTATAAAAATTCAGACTTTCATCAATGGCAAGTGCGTCAAAACCGGTTGGACTTAAAAATACCGGTGACAGCACAGAGCCAATCTGCAACGCCAACGGATCGGGCATCTCATCATTCGGAAACCCGATGGGGTAATTGGGATATTGATGATTGAGGTATCGTCCGGCCCAGCCCGTGGAAAGATACTGATCGGTATC
>DMRT01000164.1 GCA_003455235.1 Chitinophagaceae bacterium | reverse complement strand
AGCGAATCGATCTCATCTACCGACAGCTGCAGTTTTTCCATGGCATTCATAATCGCCATCATTCCGAATACACCCACCCGGTTGGCAATGAATGCCGGTGTATCCTTGCACAGTACGGTTGTCTTTCCCAGAGTAAGGTCACCGTAATGCATGAGGAAGTCCACCACTTCGGGATCGGTATGCGGTGTAGGAATGATCTCAAGCAGCCGTAAATACCTGGGCGGATTGAAAAAATGTGTTCCGCAGAAATGTTTTTTGAAATCGTCGCTCCTGCCTTCCGTCATCATGTGAATGGGAATACCTGATGTGTTGGAAGTGATGAGCGTACCGGGCTTGCGGTATTTCTCCACTTCGGTGAAAACAGATTGCTTGATGTCGAGCCTTTCCACCACCACTTCTATCACCCAATCGTACCCGGCAATGTCTTTCATATTGTCGGTAAAGTTTCCTGTTTTGATTCGTTTGGCAGCATCCTTTGTATAAACAGGAGAAGGGTTGGATTTGATGGCCGCTGCCAGTGCATCATTCACGACCTGGTTGCGTGCCGCCGGTTTTGCATCGGCCGCAATATCCTTCGGCACAATATCCAGCAGCAACACTTCCAATCCTACTCCCGCAAAATGACAGGCGATGCGGCTGCCCATTACTCCGCTTCCCAGAACGGCCACTTTTTTTATGATTCTCTTCGGCATAAAAAATTAGTTAGTTAAACAACTATTTGCAAAATCGAAATTAAGACATTTGGCATTACGCTGAAAATAAAAAAGAAGACCCGCTGTCAGGGATATAACACAATGAAAAGACCGCGGTCGTTATTGAGTTTTCGCCGGAAGAGCCCGTTCACCAGGCTGAACCGGCTGCGGGTGGCCCAGGTGAGTATGCGGTAGTTGGGGAAATATTTTTTCAGCATCGGGTACTGAAAATAATAGCCGGAGAGGGCGTCTGCTTTTGAACGGTGCAATGCAGCAGCCAGGCTATCCGTCCACTCTCCGGAGGTCTGCAGGCTGTTCAGGTAAGGATTGAACAGCGGGGTGTAATAGGAAGTAAAAAATCCGCTGTCGCTGAAGGCAGCCAGCGGATCTGCCTGCATGGATTCGACAAGTAATTTATGCTGCAGCCCGAATTTATCCCGCAGCCGGATCAGTTCCGTTAATGCGGGTTGTTGATTAGCCGGAACCAGGTTTTTAAAATCGAGCCAGACAGAAGCAGCCAGTTTTTTTCGCCGGTAAGCAGTGAGCAGGGAATCCAATCCAAGCCCGGTGTACTTATCCGGATCGTGATGCACTTCAAAGATCCCTTTCTGAAGATTGAAATAAACGTCGCATTCCAGTCCGTTTGTTTCAGCAGGAAGCCCATTCAGTTTTTCAATCGTGTTTACCCCCTGCACCCATTGCCGGCCGGAATTGATCAACTGGTTCCGGTTTACGGGGCCGATGATATAATTTTTATCGACGGGAAAATTATCCGGCCACCACACCCTTGCCTCTCCCTTGTGCAGCCACAGATCAGCGGCCAGGTACAGCAACACAGCGATAGCAGGCATTAGCTTATATTTGTTTCGTGCTACCCACTTCAGCATGTTCATTCGGATTTTATGAAATTGAGTTCAGCAGCCAATACAGTAAGACCGGCCTGGCAAAATAATAAGCCCTTCCTTACATTTCTTGCTTCCCTGCTGCTCATTTATTCGGTTTTAAAAATAATCTTTTATAACTACAACCACCCGTTATTATTGCCCGGAACGACCGGCTCTTTTCTTTCCACCCTGAAACTGGTGAAATGGTCATTGATCTGCGACCTGCTCTGCCTGCTCTCCATCAATACCTTTTTGCTGCTGCTGCTCCAGGCCGGCCGGCTATTACCACCCGGGTTCACCCGGTGGATTACATTGCCAGCATTCATGATCATTAACACCGCTGCCATCCTGCTGAACGTGGTGGATATATTTTATTTCCGTTTCCGTTTTCAACGGGCCAATGCCGATCTGTTGTATGTGATTGATCACCCATTCAGCCAGGTGTTTCATTTCAATGTATTCATACTGCTGCTGTTTGCCCTTGCCCTGCTGCTGCTGATATGGCTGCTGTGGAAACTGCATCGCAAACTATATACATCCTTTGTTGATGGACGAAGGGCAAACCTGCTCACCCTGCTGCTGATCGGGATGCTGGGAACGGCGCTTCTTTTCCGCAACCGCATTGCCAACCTGCTGCTGCCGGCCTACCCGCTGGTGGAACTCAGCAGCAACGAACTGCCGGCCGTACAGAACTCCTTTCACAGTTTTGTGTATTCTGTTTTCCGCGGCGGGGATGAGATACCGAAGCATGCTTATCTTCCGGCAGCTGTTGCCGACAGCAGTTTCCGGTTAAAGAAAACACTTACCCCGTACACTACAGGTAAAAAGAACGTGGTGCTATTTATTATGGAAAGTGTGCCCTACGACTTCTTCGACAGCAGCAGTGTGTACAAAGTGGCTATGCCTTTTTTTGATTCATTGCTGCGGGTGAGTACGTTTTATAAAAATGCATTCGGCTATTCACACGAATCCAATAAAGGCATCACCGCCATCCTGGCTGGTATTCCCACGCTCACCGATATTCCTTTTTATCATTCGCAGTTCACCAACATACCGGTCACCAAAACCGGTACTGCATTGGGTGAGCTGGGTTATCATTCCCTGTTCTGCATCGGAGACCCGTACGACAATTTTGGATTTGCCAAGTGCGCCAACTGGCTGGGATTTGATGCCTATTATTGCGAAGAAGACATTGCCGGTTACCAGCGGCTTCCCTCCCATCCCATGGGCCTGCAGGACGAAGCTGTATTGCCCTTTTTTTATCAAAAGATCGATGAAGTGAATAAGCCCTTCTTCGCTGTTCATTATAATATTTCCACGCATTACCCTTATACGCTGCCAGGAAATTATTCAGAAAAACTGCCGGCCACTTATACCGCACCCATGAAGTCGATGCGCTATTATGATCACTGCCTGCAGCAGTTTTTTAATAAAGCAAAAACACAGTCATGGTTCAGCGAAACGGTGTTTATTTTTTGTTCCGATCACTGGCTGTTACCGGATGACAACAAAATTGATTTCAATGCCGTTACCGGCTACCGCATCCCCTTGATCTTTTTCGATCCGGGAAAACCGGCAGCAGAAACAAGGAATGAAGTGGTGAGCCAGCTGGATGTAATGGGAACGGTACTTTCAGTGGCGGGCTATAAAGACAGCATCAGCAGTTATGGGGGCAGCTTAACAAATCCGGCTTCTCTCCGGCAGGTGGCTTTTGCAAAACCGGGGGCTACGTTGTACCAGGTAACCGACAGCACACAGGTACTCGGCTTTAATACAAGTACCGGCCGTGTTGAGTACTTCTACAATTATAAGAAAGACCCGTTGTTAAAAACCAACCTGGCCACTGCTGAAAATGCATCCCCGGCCAGGGATGCATTGACTATGCTGATCAAATCATTTATCCAGAAAGCCGGCATGCATTACAGCGGCAGGACGGTGAAATAACTTTTAGTTCTCAAAGAAATTATTTCCGTCGCTGCTGATCACGGATTTGGTTCCATCGGCAGCTTTCAGCAGGGCGTATTGCCCACCCCGTTCCAGTCTTACCTCGGTATATTTCACTTCAGTTTTTTGTCCGCCCAGAAAGTATACCCCTTTCATCCCGTCGGTGCCGGTAACAATAAAAGCACCGTTCCGGTCGTACTGTACTTCTTTGAATTCCATGGGTACCACTTCGCTGTAATTGGAACTTTTCACCCCGGTCTTTCCTTCTTTGGTGATGATGAAATAGTCCATGTTGTTTTTGGCTTTCACATGAACAATGTCGCTGTTCTCGATGCTTACATACGTGGAGCCATTGCCGAGCAGGATGCCCTTCAGTTTATTTTTCTCCACGATGAGATAGGCCAGCCCGCTGATACTGATGGGGCTGATCTTACTGTATTCAAAGGGAATGATCACTTCGAACTTATTATTGAAAACACCGTAGCTGGTGTCTTTCACCGCGATGTAATAATTATCTTCCCGGCCCAGCATTTTATAATCACCCACAATCTTATCGAAGATGTCGTTTTGCTTTACCGTACTGTAGTTTGTTTCGGTGATGGTAACCGGTGCTTTGTTCAGGTCACCGGCACTGTTTTCCGGGATGGCAGGACAACCCTGCATGGTCTCTCCTTTTGTACCGATGCAGATCTCGTATCCATCGGACCGCAGGGAAGCAGCCGCAAACAGCACGGACTTCTGGTTATCATCAATATCATCCGCGGTAACAATTTTACCCGCTTTGGCCAGGTAACCTACCCGGAAAGGTTTGGCTACCGTATATTTGAAAGGGATCACCACTTTGCCTGTTTTATTGATGTACCCCCACTTGCCTCCTTTTTTCACCGCAGCAAATCCTTCAGAAAAGAAATCGGCTTCTTCATAGGCCGGCGCAATGATGATTTTCCTGTCGGCGTCGGCAAAACCCCAGAGGTTTGCTTTGCGGTATGGCACCAGCGGCTGATCTCCTTGCTGTGCCATTGCCGGTATCATCAATGTGATCAACAGCGTCATTAAAAAAATCTTTTTCATACAAACAGTTTTAATTGTGAAATAAAGGTCAGCTTACTGAACTACCTTTGTCAATAACAGTGCCCGGACTTACAAAATGCAGTTTACCGCTTTTATCTTCGGCCATTAATATCATGCCATTGCTTTCAATGCCTCTCATTTTGCGTGGCGCCAGGTTGGCCACCACCACCACCTGTTTTCCGATGATATCTTCTGGCTGGTAGTGCAGGGCAATGCCGCTTACAACAGTCCTGGTTTCAAAACCCAGATCGATCTGCAGTTTCAGCAGTTTATCTGCTTTCTCCACTTTCTCCGCGGCAACGATGGTTCCCACTTTCAGGTCGATCTTAGCGAAGTCATCGTAG
Organism: Chitinophagaceae bacterium; assembly: GCA_003455235.1. Classification (GTDB taxonomy): domain Bacteria; phylum Bacteroidota; class Bacteroidia; order Chitinophagales; family Chitinophagaceae; genus Ferruginibacter. The sequence continues at coordinate 2,475 of DMRT01000164.1, read as the reverse complement.
ATAATTTCCGGTTTGAGGTTTGAAGTTTGTGGTTCTTTCGCTTCCATGGCTTGATCTTTTGGTTTTATCAATCCTGCTTTCAGTTTTTCAACCTGTGCAGCTATCTCTGCGTCTTCGATTTTCCGGAATAATAACTGCGGCTCGCGTAAACTATAGCCAACACTTAATAATTTAACAGACCCTGCATTCTCCCAATCCAGCATCTTTTCCACCACCTTCATCATGTTCAGCATTTTCTTAGCAGTGTTTGGCAGAAAAGGATTAACAAGAATCGCCAGGTTGGCGGTAAGCTGCAGGCACAGGTGCATGCAGTTATCGATACCCTTCTGCACGGTGGGATCTTCGGTCAGCTTTTTTGCCACGATCCATGGTTCTTTCTCCTGCATGTATTTATTACCCGTGCGGCTCAGGTCAATCACTTCAAACAGGGCGTCCCTGAACTTGAACTCTTCGAGGTAATTCTGAATTTTGAATTTCGAATTCAGAATGGCTTCTATCAAGGCCCTGTCTTTATCGTCCAGGATATCTTCATGCAGCTTAGGAACTTTTCCCCCGCATAGTTTATGCATCAGCACCCAGGTACGGTTCACAAAATTCCCGAAGATGCTTACCAGCTCACTGTTGTTCCGGTCCTGGAAATCCTTCCAGGTAAAATCATTGTCTTTTGTTTCGGGCGCATTGGCGCAAAGTACATAGCGCAGTACGTCTTCGCATCCGGGAAAGTCTTTTATGTACTCATGCACCCACACGGCCCAGTTGCGGCTGGTGCTCACTTTTTCGCCTTCAATATTTAAAAATTCATTGGCGGGCACATTATCGGGCAGTACAAATCCACCATGCGCTTTGAGCATGGATGGAAAAATGATGCAATGGAACACAATATTATCCTTACCGATGAAATGCACCAGCTTCGTATCTTCGTTACACCAGTAATCGGCCCACTGATCGGTGAGTTCTTTGGTGGCAGAGATGTAACCAATCGGCGCATCAAACCATACATACAGCACTTTGCCTTCGGCGCCGGGCAACGGAACTTTAATTCCCCAGTTGCTGTCACGGGTCATGGCACGGCTCTGCAGCCCGCTGTCGAGCCAGCTCTTGCACTGGCCGTATACATTATTCTTCCATTCGGTATGCCCTTCAATGATCCATTCTTTCAGCCAGGGTTCGTAGTTCTGCAACGGAAAATACCAGTGCTTTGTTTTTTTCTTCACGGGAACCGCATCACTCAAGGCACTGCGTGGATTGATAAGCTGCTCGGGCGACAAACTGCTTCCGCATTTTTCACACTGGTCGCCGTATGCATTGGGGTTTGCACAAACCGGGCAGGTGCCGGTGATATACCTGTCGGCCAGGAAAGTTTTTGTTTTCTCATCGTAATACTGCTCGGATTCTTTTTCTTCGAACAAACCATCGTCGTACATCTTTTTAAAAAAGGCGGAGGCGGTATCATGATGCACTTTATTGGAAGTGCGTGAATAGATGTCGAAAGAAATGCCCATCTGCTCCATGCTTTCCTTGATAAGGGCATGGTAACGGTCCACCACCTGCTGGGGTGTGATGCCTTCTTTCATAGCCCGGATGGTGATGGGTACCCCGTGTTCATCGCTGCCCCCGATGAATTTAACGTCTCTTTTCTGTGCCCTCAGGTAACGTACATAAATATCAGCAGGTAAATAACAGCCGGCCAGGTGACCAATGTGTACCGGGCCATTGGCATAGGGCAATGCAGCGGTGATCAAATATCGTTTTGGATCGTTCATATCAGCGCAAAAATACCGCAATAGCAGCAAGCCGCAAAACCACTAAAAAGCCGGTACTTAAAAGCACCGGCTAATAATCAAAACCCCAGTTAAAAACGGCTAATTGTCTTTAGCCAACGAAGATTTTATGTCAGCGGCGGTAGCCGATTCAAATTCCAGTCCCGAAAACAACTTTTTACTGATCCGGGTTTCTTTCATGGCCATCACCGATTCTCCTTTATTATTAATACCCACACTAATCACCATAACCGGTTCTCCCAGCGGTACATTCACAAACTGAACCTGGCTGGCGGCAACAGAGCCCCACATCACCGACCGGATCTTATCGAATACGAGCATCGTGATAAAATTTGAAGCACTGTCATCCAGTTCAACGGCAAATGTGATTTTCTCCCTGGGATCGTTATAAAACCGGTCGCAGTTGATCCATCCCAGCGAATTGATATTTACACTGAATCTTTTTTCGAGCATGCTGATGCTTACATCCGTCCGGGGAAAAAAGGTCATCGTATCCCTGTTTCCGAATGTATTTTTTAGTTCATAGTTAACCCTGTCGTACTTTGGCTTTATGTATCCGCGGTTCAGAATAGTGCCATTCCAGATACCCCCGGTCGACTGGGTGGTCCGGGTCTGGCCCACCTGCAGGTTAAACTTGCCAGCTTCACTTTGCTCAACCCAGGTTGAATCTCCGATGGCATTACCCGGCACGGAG
>DMRT01000294.1 GCA_003455235.1 Chitinophagaceae bacterium | reverse complement strand
CGGTGCCATTTTCAGCAGGCTGCCCACGCTTCCGTCAAATTCCACACCCAGCGAAAAATTGGAATCTCCGCCGCCGGGTGCGGCCTGGTCGCGGTAACTGCTTCGCTGCTTACCGATCTGCTGGGTGATATCTTCCGCAGCATAGCTGCCCAGTTCCTCCTTAAAATTGTTCATCACCCGCTGGCCCGCGAGCACGCTGCCGGTTATGAGTATCAGGCCCAGCGACCATTTCAGTAAACTGTTTTTGAGCAGGTTCACATTCTTTAAAATGAGGTACAGCATAAAGAACGGAACATAGGAAATAAGGATATAGATTTTTAATACAGCCAGCAGGAAACCAAAGAAAGAAAGGATCACCAGGTTTTTAATAAGGTCTTTCTTTTTATAAAACACTTCATACAGGGCATAGGTAATCCAGCCCAGCGAACTGATGCACAGGGGGTCTTTTAAAATACCCGAACTCCAGAAAACAAACGTAGGCAGGTAAAGAATGGCAATGGCAAACTGTTTATGCAGGTGCGGGTATTGCTCATAAAAAAAACGATACAGCCGCCACACACCCGAAAAAGCGATCATGGAAAAGAACAGGTTCGTGATCAGGTATTTTCCAAAACTGAAAAATGAAACAATGGCCACTACCCGGGCCACCATATAATTGTTCTCGGCCCGGAAATAACCCAGGTTGAGCGAATTCTTAAGCAGGCTCTGGTCATACTCTGGCCCCGGCAGGTACAGCCATTTCAGGTGAGAGGCATCTTTCAGGATCAGGTGATAAATATTGGCTCCTTCGGTATAATAAAGGCCGAATGAATCACCGGGCGATAATACGGTATTAAATAACGTAAAGGGCAGAACGGCAAGGGCCTTTATCCAGAACCCCTGCTTATGGTAAAACTGCAGAACCGGGTCGTTGTAATTTTTCCGGCGGGAGCTAAACAGGAAATAAAACAGCGCTACATAAACCGGGTATAGTATAAATTCAGCAAATCCCATCAGGCTGGTTAATCTTTTAAAGGCTGGATAATCGGGCTTCGTTCTGTGTCACAGCAGCAAGGTGGTTCAAATTTATCTTAAAAATCCAATTGTCTTTCAATAATATGAAGTTATTTTTGGGGTATTCCATGCGGAATAATATCCATTATCATTAAAACAAACCATTGCCCCGGATACCTCAAAATAAAAAACTCATCCGTATTACCACGGTGCCGATGGCGCTGCGTTACCTGCTTCCCGGCCAGATGAAATTTATGTCGCAGAACGGTTTTGACGTTCTGATGATAAGCGCCGGTGGAAAAGAGCTCCCCGATGTGATCAAAAACGAAGAATGCCGGCACCTCATTGTGCCCATGACCCGGAAGATCACCCCGTTCAAAGACCTGCTTTGCCTGTTCAAACTCATCCGCATTTTCCGGAAAGAACGACCTGATATCGTTCATACACATACCCCCAAGGCCGGGCTGCTGGGCATGATGGCCGCAAAATTCTGCGGGGTGAACGTGCGTATTCATACCGTGGCCGGGTTACCACTGATGGTGGAGACAGGATTCAAATACCGCCTGTTGAAGTTCATTGAAAAACTCACGTATTCATCCGCCACCCAGGTATGGCCAAACAGCCAGTCGCTGCTGGAATTCATCCGGGGCAAAGAACTCTGCGACAAAAACAAGCTCAACATCATCGGCAAAGGCTCCACCAATGGCATTAATACCAACCGGTTTTCAAAAGAAGCACTGGATGAAAAAACCATTCAGCTGGTAAAAGAGCAGATACGCTATTCTCCGCAGTACAAATACCTGCTTTGCATCGGCAGGCTGGTGGCCGACAAGGGCATCGTGGAACTGGTGAACGTATTTTCCCAGTTACAGAAAAACGATACATCCCTGAAACTTGTATTGGTGGGAAGTTATGAAGAGGCACTGGACCCCCTGCCGGCATCGACCGTGCAGCAGGTAGAAAACAATGAAGCCATTATTCATATCAATTGGTCCGACGACGTGGCTTATTTTATGCACCTGGCACATTATTTTGTTTTCCCCTCTCACCGCGAAGGATTTCCCAATGTGCTGCTGCAGGCAGGTGCCATGAAACTGCCCATCATCTGCAGTCACATCACCGGCAATATCGATATTGTTACCAATAATGAAACAGGTCTCATCTTCGGTAAAGGGAATGAGCAACAGCTGCACAATATGCTGCAGTACGCCATTACACATCCACAGCACATGCAGGGTATGGCGGAAAAACTTCAGCAGATCATAAAAGAAAACTACCGGCAGGAAAATATGTGGCAAAATATTCTTGCCGCTTATAATTCCTTGCTACATTAGATAAACAATAACCAACCATGATACTGATCGGGTACAGCGGGCATGCATTTGTGGTATACGGCATACTGCAGTCTGCCGGAAAAAAAGTCACCGGCTACTGCGACCGGGAGCAAAAGGAAATTAATCCTTTTCATCTTCCTTATGTAGGAACAGAAACATCTGATGCCGGGTTAAAAGCCCTGAACGAACATGGTTTTTTCATTGCCATTGGCGATAATGCCATTCGCAGCAACGTATTTGCATCTCTCGAAAGCAAGGGGCTGAAACCCGGAAATGCCGTTCATGCCTCAGCCGTGGTTGATCCTTCGGCCATCATTGATGCAAGCGGTGTAATGATTGCCGCACAGGCCACCATCAATCCCCTGGCCCGCATTGGCAAGGGAGCCATTTGCAATACCGGCTGCATCGTGGAGCACGAATGCGTGGTGGGCGATTTTGCACATATTGGTCCCGGTGCCGTGTTATGCGGAAATGTATCTGTCGGCGAAGGAAGTTTTGTAGGCGCCAATGCAGTGGTGAGGCAGGG
>DMRT01000317.1 GCA_003455235.1 Chitinophagaceae bacterium | reverse complement strand
GTTCTATGCCGAAAATTTTAAAGAGAGTTATGATAATGGCTTACAGGAGGAAGTAATATACATCGGTACACATAAATTATCAGACGCTGTTGAACCGCAAACATCAAACCATAAACGACAAACCATCGGCGAGCTCATTCTATCCCCAACAAGAACCTATGCACCGGTGATGAAACAATTGCTCGAAAATCAGTTCGATAAGATCCATGGCCTGGTCCATTGCAGCGGCGGCGGGCAAACCAAGTGTATGAAATACCTGCCTGGTAATTTCAGGGTGATCAAAGATAACCTGTTTGAAGCGCCGGAAATCTTCCGCATTCTTCAGCAGAACAGCAGCAGCAATAACAAAGAGATGTACGAAGTGTTCAACATGGGTTGCCGGCTGGAGATCTATTGCGAAGCTGCTGATGCTGCTGTCATGATCGATGCAGCCAGCCAGTTCGGGATAGATGCACAGGTGATCGGAAGGGTGGAGGCATCAGACAAGAAAGAACTGTTGATCAGGCTTGGCGGTGAAGAGATCCGGTATTGACAGGCAACAGCATTTTTTCTCCTCCCGCTGATTTCTTTTGTTAACCAATTTCTTGCCGTATACATGCCGGTAAAAAAAGAAGGCCACCTTCAGGTGGCCTGTTGATGGCTTTACTTTAACTTATCTGTTTAATTTTCTGAAATCACAAAATTGATGGGCTGCTTGCGGTAGGCATTCACTTTTTTTCCGTTCTGTACAGCCGGCAGCCAGTTGGGTCCTTTCTGAATAACCTCGATGCAATGTTTGGCAGTTTTTGAACCTTTATAATTCTCGGTGGTTACATCACTGATCTTTCCATCCGTGTGCACAATGAACTTTACAATAACGGTATACTTTCCCGCTTTCCAGCCTTCATCTACCGGAACTGCCGCATTCAGGTTCCTTCTAAGGTATTCTCTCCAGGCATTGATACCACCCGGGAAGGAAGGTTCCACTTCTACTTTGGTAAATACGGGTGTCGTCTGCTGTATTGCCAGGAGGTCTTTCTGCTCGGCCAGAAGTGCTTCATTTTCCCCTTTCATAAGCTGCAACTTATACTGTTGTGCTTTTTCCAGTGCCAGTTTCTGGTTCTGAAATTCAGTCTCCTGTATTTTTCTGCCTGCTACGGTTTTTGCCAGCAAATCCTTATCGGCCCTTAGTTTCTGCTCCTGTATCTGCTGGCCTGCCACCAGTCTTTCCTTTAAATCATATGCCACCAGCAGCTGTTTTTCTTTAAGTTGTTTGTAATCCTGCTCCATTTTTAAATAGCTGGTACTGTCCATCTGGTATTTTGCGTCGAAATCGGTGGGGATCTTTCCGTTGACCGGGTCGGGCATGAATTTTACCCGGAATACCTGCTCAGACAGCATTACTTTCCTGTCATTCTGCACGGTGGCTACCCGGATGGTGGCAGTACCTGCCTGGGTTACATGAGCAATATACCGGCCGTTGCTGCCGCTGATGCTTCCGTTATCGATCATCACAATCAGCTGATCGCTGGGTATATTGGGTACGGCAATGGTGAGTGGGTTATCCACCCCGATGTACAGCACATTCATTTTATCGAGTGCAATGGCAACCGGCACTTCTTTGTATGGTGAAGAGGCGTGTCCTTCCACCACCACTTCGGCAAGGGCAGATGGTTTTAATGAAACATTAATGATGGCGGTTTTTCCCTTTGCTTCTGCTATATCGTCGAGTTTTTCGCCTTTCAGAATGTTGATTGCCTCTATATCTGCAGGGGGAATTTTGTTCAGTTCATCGGGTGTGATGAGTTTTCCATCCACATAAATGAGGGTGGATTCCAGGTCGCCCCGGAGTTTTGTATCCGGACCGGTGAGGTTGATGGACTTTGTTTTTTCATCATAGGTAACCGCGTTGGCGGTAATGAAAACGGCGTCTTTCTGGGTGAGTTTGATGGCACCAAAACGTCCTTTATCGCCATAGGTCTTTACTGCTTCTGCCGGACCACAGATGCTGATACTGCTGAATTTTTCAGCACTTTTTTCCACGTAATTATTTCCCAGGTTGCCCACTTCCTTTGAGTCAACAATCACCAGGGCCTTGCTCATAAAATCATTACTTCTCAGGTAAGCGGAGTCTGCATTTTTTACATTTACAAACATGCCATTTTTTCTAGCCGGAAAAGTATCCAGTTTGGACAGTCCGGTGGGAGAACCCTGCAGGTTGGCAGGCACAGGCTGTTTTGTTTTAAATGTGAATGCGGCAAAGACCAGCACGGCCAGCGGCAATACCATCACACGGCCCAGGTAATTTACTTTCGGGTTTTTGTTTTTCGATAGCATGAGCAAGCGTCTTTTTATGGGTGAATAGAAGAAATTATTCGCCAGTTCAAAACGGTGCTGAGGATAAGCGGCTTGCAGGATCATGGCAGCAAAATCGGCGGTGTCATTGTCCTCCACGGCCTTTTTATCGGCAATGAACTCATGAATCATATTCAGTTCCCTGCGGTAGATCCAGAAGAATGGATTGCACCAGCAAAAGACCAGCACTGTGTTCACAAACAGTTTATCGTAGGTATGTTTTTCCTGGATATGTGCCACTTCATGCTTGAAGATCTGCCTGCCTGTATTGGTGTCTATGTCGATGTTGCTGTTCCAGAAAATGAAGCGCAGGAAGGAGAAGGGAGTGCTGTTGTCGTCCGTATTTACAAATGATACATCATCCACCATCTGCACCGGAAACTTCCGCAGCAGCCGGGTGATGAGGTACAGTGTACGCATCATCACAAACAGAAAACCGGCGCACACCGACCAGTAAAGCGCCAGGTAAAAATCCTGCATTGTCCAGTTGCTGCTTCGGGCACTAACCACGATGCTGTTCATATAATCATCGCCGGCCGAAACAGCCTGCAGCACCCGTACTACCTGGTTTTGCGATGCATCCTGCTGCCAGAAGCCGATCTTAAACAGGGGCAGCATCAGGGAAAGTACCATGGCCGACAACAGGTAAAACCGGTTGTAGCCATGAAATATCTTATTGCGCAGGAACAGCCAGTAGTATCCCAGCAGGATACCGGAACAGATCATCACTTTAAGCATGTACCAGAAAAAGGGTAGCATAAGATCAGTTTTTTGAGTGGGTGTTATTTGTTCTTCCTGAGTTGTTTCAATAAAGTTTCCAGGTCGTCGATGCTGAGGTTATTCTCTTTCACCATAAAGGATACGGCATTGCTGAAAGATCCTTCAAAATATCCTTTCACCAGGCTCTTCATCGTTGTTTTGCTGTAGGCATCTTTGCTGATGAGCGGGTAGTACTGGTGCATCCTTCCAAACACGGTAATGCCTACAAATTCTTTTTCCACCAGTATCTTCAGAATGGTGGCAACCGTATTGTTGTGTGGCTTGGGTGAAGGAAGTTCATCAATAATCTCCCGAAGAAATGCTTTGTCCAGTTTCCAGATGGCCTGCATGATCTGTTCTTCGGCTTTGGTTAATGTCTTCATGTTTGAACTGTTTATGTGATTGCTTCCGTAAACATAAAACTAATATTTTAGTTTTACAACTATTTTTTTAGTTGTTCACAGTTTTTAACAAATGGTGAAGAAATAATTTATTGGGGCAGAAGGGGTAAAGGTTAAATTTGCACGAATTGGTAACGCAAAAAAAAACTCCTAATTATCCATGTCTCAGTCGATCGTTGAATTAAAGCACGTAAATATCTACCAGAGCAACAGCCTTATTTTAAGTGATGTGAACATTTCGGTGGATAAAGGTGAGTTTGTTTACCTCGTAGGTAAAACAGGTACCGGCAAAAGCAGCCTGTTGAAGACGATGTATGGCGACCTTCAACTTACCGAGGGCGAGGGCTGGGTGGTGGGGCACGACCTTCGGAAACTGACCTGGAAGACGGTTCCCTTCCTGCGCCGTAACCTGGGCGTTGTTTTCCAGGATTTTCAATTGCTGACCGACCGTAATGTGAATGAGAACATGAAATTCGTGCTGAAAGCAACCGGCTGGAAGGATGAGAAACTGATGGATGAAAAGATTGCCGATGTGCTGGAAAAAGTGGGACTGAAAACAAAAGGGTTTAAAATGCCGTTTGAATTAAGCGGCGGCGAACAGCAGCGCATGGATATTGCCCGGGCACTGCTTAATTCACCCCGTTTGATCCTGGCCGATGAGCCCACCGGAAACCTGGATCCCGAAACAAGCGACGAGATTATGAACCTGTTGTTCCATATCTGCCGCGATTACAATACCACCATCATTATGGCCACGCATGATTACCTCGTGATCAAAAAATTTCCGGCCCGGACCATTAAAACGGAAATGGGTAAGGTATGGGACAATGCTACCATAGAAATGTCATAAGTCTTTCGGCATTCTTCTCACTATTGTATTCAGTAAGCAGTAACTGCTGGCGTTCCTGCGCCAGGTGATCGGTGAATTCGTTTTCGTATAACGAGATTATTTTTTCCCGGAAATCTTCGGCTGATGCCGCCAGCTCACAATAACGCTCAAGATCAGTACCTGCCACTGAAGCTTTATTCACCAGGCAGAATCGGCCATTGAACAAGGCATTCAGCAGTTTTAGTTTTATACCGGTATTATTCAGGGAAGGAAGAACGTGTACCTGTGCTTTACCGATCATGTCCTGCATTTCCTTATCGGATGGATTTGCCACCAGGCAGGTATGCGGATGATCATGTGCCAGTTTTGCCAATCGTTCCGAAGGGTTCTTCCCTGCAATTACAAAAGGAATGGATAACCGGCTGAATACTTCCTGTATCAGCCATATGGCGGCTTCTTCGTTTTCGTTTACCGAGAGATTACCGTGGTAAAGACAAAAGCATCCCTTTCCCTCTTTGCCGGTTGAAAGGGTGTAGGGAAGGAAAACCGGCAGGTAATGAACATCGCCTGCGGAAAATTCCTTTTGATACAATTCCACATCCTGTTTACTCACCGCCAGGAATTTTGTTTTATGGGCAATCGCCCGTTCGTGGTTTTTCAGCAGACGGCTTTCATACAGGAAATACAACCGTTTCCAGAAACCGGCTTCCTGCCTTGCCAGTTGTTTGTAGTATTCAAACTCTGCATTGTGCAGGCGTACGATCACTTTGCGGCTGTTCAGCCGTTCACGGTGCAGGTAAGACGTACAATGAATTCCTTCCAGCAGGATCGGGTGATCATCTTTTTCAAGATTCCTGATCAGTTCATTGTTTTTACGGCTGTTCACAATGAACGGAACGGTAAATGAAAAACCACTGACACTTTTATTACGCGTATAATAATTCACGCTGGCGCAGTATTTATTAAGTTCCTCCTGCGGAGGACGCCCTTGTGTAAAACAATGCAGGTGCACCAGCACCCCCCGTTTGTGTAAAGCCTTGAGCTTATAAAAAAGATCCACCACGCCGCCATAATCTGCCGGCCAGGGAACATCGTGGGTTACTATGTGAAGGTGTTTTTCGCTCAAAACAGTTTTTTATAAAAATCCAGGAGTTTCGGCTCTTCATGCTGCCAGTTAAGCTGCTGCCTGGCGATTAAACAATTTTGCTGCAACCGCTCATACTGTTGCCTGTTGTGCAGCAATTCATTCACCGCCCGGCTGATGCTTTCTTCGTGCAGGTCGTTCAGCAGCAACGCCACTTCAAATTCATCATTGATCCGTTTGTATTCCGGGAAATTCATGGTTACCTGCGGCACTCCGTGCTGGATATAATCAAAGAATTTGTTGGCGAGCGAATAATATTGATTCAGGCCCCTGTTCTCCACCAGGTTCAGCCCGATACACGCCTGCTGTGTAATACGGTCCAGCTGATCCGGCAACACGTTTCCTTTCACAAACACTTTGCCGGCCAGATTGTTTTCGGCGATCAGCTTTTTTGTCTGTTCCATAAAATTCCCGTCGCCATAAATATCCAGTGGGGCATCAATTGCTTTCATTGCCGGAATAAGGTATTCAAATCCCCGGGCTTCATTTACGGCTCCCTGGTACAGGAGTCTTTTTTCCGCAAGTTGCGGCTTAGGCGGCAGTTCTTTCAAAGCAGGCATATTCCTTACCAGCTCATAATCTACGCCATAAAGTTTCTTAAATTCTTCCGCGATGCTTTGACTTACGGTGTATCCAAACCGGAAGCTGGGAACAAAGTTCTTCTCGATCCACTTCCATCCGGCATGCACCCGGGGCCGGCTGATCACTTCTTTTTGCTGCGAAAAATACTCATGGGCATCGTACACCCTTATTCCGCCCCGGATTTTGCTGGTGAGCCATACCGGTAACATGGTATCCAGGTCGATGCAGCACCGGGCATCTGCCTTACGGAAAAGCAGGTAAAAAAAGAGGCGGATATTGTATTCCGCATAAAAACCAGGTCCGGTTGTAAAGAAGCACCCCAGTCTTTTTTGCCGGTAAGTACGTTGCATCAGGGGAGAAGACCGGGGCTTTTCAACGCCCACCAATTCAACCTGGTAGCCGGCTGTAGCCAGGCTACTGCAGATCCGGATCATGCGCTGGTCGTGATTGAGGTCGTTGGTCACCGTAAATATGATCTTTTTCAAGTCACCCTGTTTTTGGAGATTGGCTGCTAAAGGCTGTTTTTCAGGAGCCATTATCCTGGTGAAGACCCGGCGACCCCGGTACCGGAGACCCGGTCTTTACAGGGGCAATATTCAAAAAAAATCCCCATTCTTCCGCCTGAAAACCAATATTTCTATGTACTTTTGCGCCGATAAAAAAAAGAAACATAACAAAGACGTTATTAAAAAAACAACGATGCCTTATTTAACAATCGAAAAAAAAGCAGACATTTTCACCAGTTTTGGTGCAAAAGCTACCAACACGGGGTCGATCGAAGGACAGATCGCCTTACTGACCGAAAGGATCAATCACATTTCTGATCACCTGAAGTCAAACAAAAAAGACTTCTCTTCTCAAAGAGGTCTGATGAAAATGGTAGGACAGCGCAAGCGTTTACTCACTTATCTCAACAAGCACGACCTGACCGGGTACAGGGCATTGATCGAGAAATTAGGTCTGCGTAAATAAACTATTCCAACATGTAATACGAATGATTCCCAACTACGTTTAACCCGGTTGGGAATTCTTCTTTTTAAACAAGATTTGCTTTTGCCTGTTTACGACCCGTCAGCGGCCTGCTGCAGCCTGAGTAAAGCATAAACTTCAACATTTACTATGTCATTTTTAAAACCTCAATCAGTAACATTTGATATAGGTGGTGGCCGCATGGTTACCATCGAAACCGGCAAATTGGCCCGCCAGGCCGATGGCGCCGTAACCGTTCGCCAGGGAAACTGTATCATCCTGGCAACCGTGGTAGCCAACAAAGAACCAAAAGAAGGACAGAGCTTCTTCCCGTTATCAGTGGACTACCAGGAGAAATTTGCCTCTGCCGGCCGTGTACCGGGGTCTTTCTTTAAAAGAGAAGCAAGGCTGAACGACTACGAGATCCTCACCAGCCGGTTGATCGACCGTGCCCTGAGGCCGTTATTCCCGGAAGATTATTTCTGCGACGTGCAGGTATTGGTTACCCTCATCTCTTCGGATGATGAAGTATTACCGGATTCAATGGCTTGCCTGGCTGCTTCTGCTGCGCTGGCAGTATCTGATATTCCCATCCAGGAGATCATTTCGGAAGTACGTATCGGTCGGGTGAACGGCGAGATGATCGTTAACCCCACCCGGGCCCAACTGGAAGCTTCCGACCTTGAATTCATCATCGCCGCCACCAGCAAAAACATCATGATGGTGGAAGGAGAGAGCAAGGAATGCCAGGAAGAAGACCTGGTGAAAGCACTGGAAATTGCACACGATGCCATCCGCATACAGGTGAAAGCCCAGGAAGAATTAAGGGCCAAACTGGGTATCACGGCAAAACGTGAATACACCAAGCCTTACCGCAACGAAGAACTCAATCAAAAGATAATTGGTTTTGCAAAAGATAAAATGCATGCTATTTCTGCTTCCGCATCTGCCAAGCATGAAAGGAGTGCTGCTTTCGACGCACTGAAGGAAGAAGTGAAAACCTTCCTGGGTGAAGAATTGCCCGATGAAGACAAAGCGCTCATCGGTCATTATTTCGGTGAACTGCAATATTACGTAGTACGGGATATGATCCTCGATGAAAGAAAACGCCTTGACGGCCGTGGTACCGAAGACATCCGCCAACTGGCGATGGAAACAGATATCCTGCCAACTCCGCACGGATCCGCTTTGTTTACACGCGGTGAAACACAATCGCTTACAACCGTTACTTTAGGAACTCCTTTAGATGAATTACTGGTTGAAAGCGCTTTCAAATCTGATTATTCAAAATTCATCCTGCACTATAATTTCCCGCCATTTTCAACCGGTGAGGTTAAGATGATGAGGGGCGTTGGCCGACGGGAAGTTGGTCATGGTAACCTCGCCATGCGTTCATTAAAACAAATGATGCCGGGCAGCGATTACGCTTATACCGTACGGGTGGTAAGTGATATCCTGGAAAGTAATGGTTCATCTTCGATGGCTACTGTTTGTGCCGGTTCACTGGCATTGATGGATGCCGGTGTACCATTGAAAAAGCACGTAAGCGGTGTGGCCATGGGATTGATCAAGAAAGACGACAAATTTGCGATCCTAACCGATATACTGGGCGATGAAGATCACCTGGGTGATATGGATTTTAAAGTAACCGGAACCCGTGACGGTATCTGCGGCGTACAAATGGATATTAAAGTGGATGGTCTGAGCATGGACATTATGCGCCAGGCTCTGGCACAGGCCAAGAAAGGCCGTATGCACATCCTTGATGCCATGTATGCATGCACCGAAGCGCCACGGCCGGATGTGAAACCGCATGCACCACGCATGGTGAAAATTTCGATCGATAAGGAATTCATCGGTGCCGTAATCGGACCTGGTGGTAAAGTAATCCAGGAGATCCAGCGTGAAACCGGAACCACCATCAATATTGAAGAAATTGATAACCGCGGTGAGGTAAGCATCTTCTCCAAAGAGAAAGAAGGCCTGGATAAGGCCCTGGCCTGGATCAACGGGCTGGTTGCCGTACCGGTTGTAGGCGAAACCTACGAAGGAACGGTGAAGAGCATCAAAGAATTCGGTGCATTTGTTGAATTCCTGCCGAAGAAAGAAGGCTTACTGCATATCAGCGAAATAAGCTGGAAGCGCTTGGAAACCATGAATGGGGTGTTTAAAGAAGGCGATAAAGTGAAAGTAAAACTGCTGGATGTTGATCCGAAGACCGGCAAGTTCAAGTTGAGCCGCAAAGTGCTTTTACCAAAACCCGAGCAGCAGCCCAGGCCACAGCAACAGGAAGGTAAGGCATAATCTTATATGAAAAATGGTGTAACCGGCAGCAATAAAACTGCCGGTTATTTTTTCTGCAAAACTCATGAGTAAAGAATTTATTCAACTGACTTTTTCAACTGCAGAACCGGTAATGTCTGAAGTGCTCATCGCATTACTCAGTGATATCGGCTATTCGGGTTTTGAAGAATCCGATGTTGCGCTAAAAGCCTTTATTGATAAAGATCATTTTAACGAAGCGGAAGTTAAACGGGCACTGGCTGGCCTTGCAGTGGAATATAATTGTGCGGAGATTGAGGAGCAAAACTGGAACGCCCAGTGGGAGAGTAGTTTTGACCCTATCATCATCGGTAATTTTGCAGCCATCCGTGCAGGTTTTCATTCACCGGTTCAACAGGTAAGTCACGAGATCATCATTACCCCCAAGATGAGTTTCGGTACCGGGCATCATGCCACCACGCATATGATGGTGGAACAAATGGCTGATATTGATTTTACCGGAAAGACAGTAATCGATTTCGGGACCGGCACCGGTGTGCTCGCTATTCTTGCCGAAAAACTGGGGGCAGGATCTGTTGACGCCATTGATAACGATGACTGGAGCATAGAAAACTCGGAAGAAAACACGGCTGCCAATGGATGCCGGCAGGTTCATGTATTTAAGGCGGATCAATTACCCGGTAACAAAACCTATCAGGTTATTCTGGCCAATATCAACCTGAATGTAATCGTTGATAGCCTTCCTTCCCTTGCCAGGGCATCCGCCAGAGGAACCGTGGTTCTGCTGAGCGGTTTTTTAAAAGAAGATGAGAGCGGCCTGCTGCAGCTTATAATGAGTTTAAATTTTAAACACCTGGATACCCGGCAAAAAGGAGAGTGGATCTGTATGAAACTGGAGATGAATTGATTTGATAAGTCATATCTAATCTACTGGCAGGCAACACGCTAAATCTGCTATTCACATTTTACGGCATAATAGAGTAATTATACTACAAGGCAGAGTTAATTTATTATTACTTTTGCTTACTCAACTCAAGCTAAGAAACGGATGAAAGAATTACTTCTTATTGTTCTTGCATATTTGATAGGCTCTATTCCCACCGCATTGATTGTCAGCAGACGTTTTTTCGGCATTGATATACGTGACTATGGAAGTGGCAACATGGGCGCCACCAATACTTTCCGGGTACTGGGTTCAAAATACGGCACCATGGTGATGGCCATCGATATCCTGAAAGGAGCTGTTGCCGCGGGATTATACAGCCTCATTCCGTTTTATATGCACAATGAATGGGAGCGTACCAACTTTATGATCGGGTTGGGACTGGCAGCCGTTGTGGGGCATATATTCCCAATTTTTGCCGGTTTCAAAGGCGGTAAAGGCGTGGCTACCCTGTTTGGAATGATCCTGGCTGTTCAGCCGGTGATTGCCATCAGCTGCACCGGTGTATTTCTGCTGGTGCTTTATCTTACCCGCTATGTTTCGCTGAGTTCAATATTAGCTGCCGTGGCGCTTCCTGTTTGCGTGCTGTGGATATGGAACGAACATGAAGTGCTGTACCGCATATTTGCCCTGTTGGTGGCTGTGCTGGTTATATTCACCCACCAGAAAAACATCGGCCGCATTTTGCGTGGTGTGGAAAGCCGGATACCTATTCTGAAGCACCGCGACAAAAGAAAATCACGCCGGCGGCAGGATTCCTAAACTCATCTACTCTTTTCTTCTCACTTCCCCGAATTTTGTACATTTATATTGTACCTGTTTTTAGATTGGTACGGCAATTGATTATTGGCACATCTAAAACCCCTAACAAAATGAAACGGTTCTTTTTATTCTTTGCCGGTATCGCCGCATTCATCGGATGCAGCACCAACTCGGTTACCGGCCGCAAACAATTGAAATTATTTCCTGAAGAAACGCTGCAGCAGCAGGCTGTAACTGAATACCGGTCTTTTCTTTCCCAGAACAAAGTACTGAGCGGAAATGTGAATAAAGATGCAGAAATGGTAAGCAGGGTAGGCAACCGCATTGCCAAAGCCATTACCGATTACTATACGCAAAAGGGACTGGCCAGCGAACTCAATGGCTATAAATGGGAATTTAATCTCGTGGAATCAAAAGAAGTAAACGCCTGGTGCATGCCCGGTGGCAAAGTGGTGGTATATACCGGCTTGCTGAACATTACACAAAATGAAGCGGCCCTGGCGGTAGTGATGGGACATGAGATCACCCATGCAGTAGCCCACCATGGTAATGAACGCATCAGCCAGGTAGCCCTGGCGCAGGGGCTCGAAATTGCCGGGAATATTTTTACTTCCGGTAACCAGAAAGCCAATAATATCTTCAATAATGTATTTTCACCCACGGCCCAGGTGGCTGTATTGCTTCCCAATTCCCGGAACCAGGAATACGAGGCGGATCATTTCGGACTGAATTTTGCGGCCATGGCGGGCTACAATCCAAGGGAAGCCGTTCCTTTCTGGCAACGCATGGCTGCAGCTTCGGGAAGTGGAAAACCACCCGAATTCCTGTCGACCCATCCCTCCGATGAAAACCGGATCGCCAAACTACAGAGCTTTATGGATGAGGCACTGAGCTATTACAAGCCTGTAAACAAGTAAAAAACATTCGAAATCTTCTAAAACTCCCGGAAACAGGGAGTTTTTTTTGCCCAAAACTTTTCTCAGACGGGCAGAATCATTAATTTTGCAGTCCAACTAACCCTGCTTGTTTGGTCTGTCCTGTAATACGGGCATATTTATTAAGTGAATTTCGTAATGTTTTTTTAACCATTAACGACCACCTTTTATGTCTTCACAATCACTCTTGGAAAAATTGCAATTAAAGGACGAAAAGAACCTGCTCATACAGGGTTTGCCATCTTCCATCGAGAAGCAATTCATTAAATTGTCGTTTTCAAAGAACGTAACTCCATTGCTCAAAAAACGCCGGATCGACTTTGCCCTCGTTTTTGCCGTGAGCCAGCGCCAGCTGAGTGATATTTTAAAAGACGTGGTTCCCTGCCTGCAGGAAGAAGCCAAATTATGGATCGCTTATCCAAAACCCACCTCCAAAATAGCCAGTGATCTTTCCCGCGACAAAAACTGGGACATAGTATCTGAACACGGATACGAAGCCGTTGACATGGTGGCACTCGACAATGTTTGGAATGCTGCTTCCTTCAACCGCCAGCTTGTGGTAGCAAGCCTTGGTTCCAAAAAGAGGTCACTTATTGCTGCCGAACTGCACCTGGCTTAAGTTCACACGCATTTTTTACTTATAACAGGTATCTTCCTTATTTTTAATGATGGGAGATAAGAAGCATATTGCCGTACTCACCGGCGCCGGTATCAGTGCCGAAAGCGGCCTCAAAACCTTCCGCGACAGCGATGGCCTCTGGATGGGATATGACGTGTATGAAGTGGCATCCCCACAGGGCTGGGTTAAAAACCCGCAGCTGGTTCTTGATTTTTACAATGCCCGCCGTAAAGACGTGGCTGCTGCCTTTCCCAATGCAGCCCACACCGGGCTGGCATCACTGGAAAAAGATTTCAATGTAACCATCATTACCCAGAACATTGATGACCTGCACGAACGGGCAGGATCGACGAACATATTACACCTGCATGGAGAAATATTTAAAATGAGGAGTGTGGCAGATGAAGACACGATCTACGAAATACGGAATGATATCATGCTGGGCGACCTGGCAGATGATGGCTGCCAGCTTCGTCCCCATATCGTCTGGTTTGGAGAAGCTGTACCCATGATGGAAGAGGCCGCTGCCATTGTACAGCAATGCGATTATTTTGTGGTGGTGGGAACTTCCCTACAGGTATACCCGGCGGCATCGCTGCTCTATTATACCCCGCCGCATCTGCCCAAATTTATCATTGATAAAAAAATACCCGCCACCGAACGGCAGCATAACCTTCGCTGCATTGAAATGCCTGCTACGGAGGGGGTGGAAGAACTGAAACGGATACTTGGTTCCGCCTGATTAATTCTATACCAAAATCAACAGCTATGTTTGAAAGTTATGAAAACTACACCGGCTCAGCGGTTATTATTTTTATCCTGATGGCCTTATTCCTGGTGCCCACCATTTTTTATTTCCTCGGCCTGCAACGGGCACTGGAGGCTGTTTCGGAAGAGAACCGTCAGATGCCTCCCGGGCAGGTATGGCTTTCCCTGATTCCCATTTTTAACCTGGTGTGGATGTTTTTTGTGGTGAACAAGATTGCTGAATCCTTTGCGCTGGAATGCGCACGCCTCAGCATACCTTCTACCGAAATGAAACCTACCCAGGGTATCGGCAATACAAAAAATATCCTGCGGCTCTGCTCATTTATTCCCATTGCCGGCGTTATCGCAACACTTGGTTTTGTGGTTTGCTGGATCATGCACTGGATAAGTGTAAATGAATACCGGAAGCTCATTATTGCCAACCGCGATAATTTTAAACTCGATGCAGAAAAAGGAATCTTTCACCAGTAATATCAATTCCGTGTTTCTGTAAACCGGATACCGGCCGATTCCAGTTCTTTCAACACCGGTTCATAAATCTCCCGTGAAGTAGGAATGTGCAATCCCTTTAACTGGAGCGTGCCATCCAGGATGAATTTGGCAGCAATGCCCAGGGGAAGTCCAACCGTTTTGGCCATGGCGGTACGCAAACTGTCTTCGCCTTTGGCTACCAGGCAGCTTTGTATTGAATGAGGCTCCCCATCAAGGTTATATACAAATTCGTGCAGCATTACAATCATGTCTTTATCTCCGGAATGCATACCCAGCCTGGTTTCTACCAGGTGCTGCAGGATATCGGCCGATGATTTGGCGCTGGCCGGAACAGGTGTCTCTTCAAACAGGCCGAGGAACCTCAGCATAGCCTCATTCTCCGCCGTTACGAAATGATTCACCGGCTCCGACCATTTTTTAAATGTCAATCCTTTTGTATTTACGGTGTCGGTTTCATTGGTCAAACCGGCATGAACCACCGCATTCCATCCTTTGAAAAAATCGATATGGCGAAGAGTGGTGCGGATAAATGTGGCTGTATCCGGAAGTTTATAGGTGGAAATATAACTCAATGAATCGCGGTTGGGATAAAAGGCCAGTGAGTCCAGCCCCGCATAAACGATCCCGTTCGAAACATCGAACAGCTGCTGGTAACTTACATTCTTTATTTCGTTGTTCTCTTTGTACACAGCGCCCGACTGACCCGCCATGACAATATTCCTGGGATTCCAGCTGATCTTGTAATGCCAGGGGTTGTCGTCGCTCTCAGGGGCCACCAGTCCGCCGCAATGACTTTTGAACGAAGTGATCTTACCACCGGTTGCTTTTATTTCGTCGATGATCTTCATGGCGCTCATGTGATCGATGCCCGGATCGAGCCCCATTTCACAAAGAAAGAATAGTTTCCGGTCATTTATTTCATCCTGCAGGCTTCTGATCTTATCATCCAGGTAGGAAGCCGTAAGCAGGTGTTTCCGGTATTCCACGCAATCTTTGGCCACCAGAAAGTGCAGGGCAGGAGGCATCATAGAAATCACCACGTGTGCCCGCTGAATGAGTTTACTTCTTTGCTCGTCATTAATAACATCCAGCTGAACGGCTTCGGCAAAGGGGGAGTGGTTGGTTTTGGTAAGAATGAGATCCCGGTTCGAATCCGCTATAATGAATTTCCAGTTATTGGCCTCCGATTCTTTGATGAGGTAGTCTATTAAAACGGTAGCCGATTTACCGGCGCCGATCAGTAAAATCGTTTTCAAGAGATTTTTTTTCGGCAAGTTACCCTATAATTCGATGATAAAACCATGCGCTGATGATGTAACAGATTTCCGATTGCACGTGCCTTTCAATGAGCAAATAATAAAATCACCAGATCAGCACATTTACTATCCACAAACCCCAAAAAAATGTGCAAAAACAGGCCTTAAAAACCCCTTTTCTGAGGCGGAAAAACGACCCCTTTTCGGTATCTTCGCAACCTATTATTTTTTATGGAAAATACTGAACAATTACACGAACAAAATCCCAATAACAGGGGCAAAATAATCCCGGTGAATATTGAGGAGCAGATGAAAACTTCCTACATCGATTACTCCATGAGCGTGATCGTGGGAAGGGCGTTGCCGGACGTACGGGATGGATTAAAACCGGTTCACCGCCGTTGCCTGTACGGCATGAATGAGATGGGCAATAACAGCAACAAGGCCTATAAAAAGTCGGCCCGTATTGTGGGTGACGTAATGGGGCGTTACCATCCTCATGGCGACTCTGCCATTTACGATACCATCGTACGCATGGCGCAGGAATGGAACATGCGCTACAAACTGGTGGATGGGCAGGGTAACTTCGGCAGCCAGGGCGGCGATCCGCCGGCGGCCATGCGTTATACCGAGATCCGCATGCAGAAACTGGCCGAAGCCATGGTGGAAGACATCGATAAAGACACGGTTGACTTCCAGCTGAACTTCGACGATAGCCTCAAGGAACCCACCGTTCTTCCAACACGCATTCCCCAATTACTGGTGAATGGCAGCAGCGGTATTGCCGTAGGTATGGCTACCAACATGATGCCGCATAACCTGTCGGAAGTGATCGATGCATGCATTGCTTATATCGACGACAATAATATTTCCATTGAGGATCTCATCAAACATGTAAAAGGACCAGACTTCCCGACCGGGGGAACCATCTATGGTTTTGAGGGCGTGCGTGCCGCCATGCACATGGGAAGGGGAAGGGTGGTGCTGCGTGGTAAAGTGAATATTGAAACCGGTCCGGGCGGACGCGAAAAACTCGTGATCTATGAAGTGCCTTACCAGGTGAACATCGATAACCTGGCCGCTAAAATAGGCGAGATTACATCTGAAAAGATCGTGGAAGGCATTGCCAATGTAAACGACGAAAGTAACAGCAAGGAAGGCACACGTATCGTGGTTGATCTGAAAAGAGATGCCGTGGCACAGGTGGTGATCAACCAGCTGTACAAGCATACCGAACTCCAGACTTCATACGGCATCAACAATGTAGCCATCGTACGGGGAAGACCCTATACGCTCAACCTGAAAGAGCTGATCAAAGAATTTGTTGACTTCCGGCATGAAGTGGTAGTGCGTCGTACCAAATATGAATTACGCAAGGCAGAAGAGCGTGCCCATATTTTAGAAGGATACATCATCGCCCTCAACAACCTGGATGCCGTGATTGCATTGATCCGCAATTCATCGACCCCGGCCATTGCGCAGGAGGGATTGATGACCGAATTTGGCATGAGTGAGATACAGGCCAAAGCCGTGCTGGAACTGAGGCTGCAACGCCTTACCGGCATGGAGATTGAAAAGATCCGGGAAGAACATGCCGAAATCATGAAACTGATTGAACGCCTGAAAGAGATCCTGGCCAATGAAAGCATCCGCTTCGACATCATTAAAACCGAACTGAAGGAAGTAAAAGAAAAATTCGGCGACGAACGCCGTACCGAGATCACTTACCTCGACGATGAGATCAAGATGATTGACCTGATTGAGGAAGAAGACGTGGTGGTTACCATCTCTCACCTCGGATACATCAAACGTACGTCGGCCACCGAATACCGCCAGCAGCGCCGGGGCGGCAGGGGAGCCAGGGGCAGCAGCACCCGGCAGGAGGACTTCATCGAACACCTGTTTGTGGCGAGTACACACCATACATTGCTATTCTTTACCGAAAAAGGAAGATGCTTCTGGCTGCCGGTATACCAGATCCCGGAAGGAGATAAGACAAGCAAGGGAAGGGCCATTCAAAACCTGGTTCAGATACCGCCGGATGATAAGGTAAGGGCCATCATTGATGTGAAGAATTTTGAAGACAAGGATTTCGTGAACAGTCATTATATCGTTCTCTGCACCAAGAAAGGCATGATCAAGAAGACCGACCTGGAAGATTTCAGCCGGCCAAGGCAAACAGGTATCAATGCCATCACCATCCTGGAAGGCGACCAGTTGCTGGCAGCGAAATTAACCGATGGCAATTGCGAGATTATGATGGCGGTGAAGAGCGGACGTGCCATCCGCTTCCCCGAAGAAAAAGTACGCAGTACCGGCCGCGGCGGCCAGGGTGTGGCAGGCATCGAAGTGGATGATGAAAAAGATGAAGTGGTTGGCCTGGCCTGCGTAAACCGCGAAGACAATACCCGTACCATATTGGTGGTAAGTGAAAAAGGATTCGGTAAACGTACCGCCGTGGAAGAATACCGGGTTACCAACCGGGGCGGCAAGGGAGTTAAAACCATCAACGTAACAGACAAGACCGGCTCACTGGTTGGACTGCTGGACGTAACGATGAGCGAAGACCTGATGATCACCTGCGAATCGGGTGTTACCATCCGCATGCCGGTGAACCAGATCAGCGAACAGGGAAGGGCTACCCAGGGTGTAAAACTGATACGGGTGGATGAAGGCGATGCCATCGCAGCCATCACACAGCTGGAAGAAAAAGAAGACGAAAACGGTCATGCAGAAGATGCTGAATCAACAACCGGCGAAGCGACCGAAACACCTGAAAGTTAATCGATACTAAAATGTATTCAATATTAAAACCCAATAGAGATATTGGGTTTTTTGTTAACCACAAATCTGAGCTGGAAATTTTTGTGATACACAACCTGGATAAATTTTGGAGGCAGTAAGATCCTTGGCCATTTTTTGTGGTCGATTTTTTCGGCCACAAAAATCGACCACAACTTTGTAAAACTCGTCATCTAATACAGCATCGTTCATGATTTTTTTTTTACTATTCACCAATCTACGCCCAAATCCTCGCTCTGGGGTGGCGTTGGCCTGCATTAAAATATATTTTCGAAGGGCTTACTTAACATAATATTAATTATAAATCTAAATTAGTGTATTTCTTTAAAAGAAGTATCTGCTTAATGGAAGTATTTTATAATCTGACTCCGAAGAATTTGAGTAAGCAGGCAGGCGAAAGAAATTCAGTACCAGCAAGCTTTTAGGCGGATATTGTTTTACAGAACAATTACTTAAGCAGCAGATTTTTAAGCGGTTCCGGATTTCGGCACAGCATTTGTCTGACAGAAATACCCATTTAATTCTCCGATTCGTACCCCAAGGAAATTCATCA
Source organism: Chitinophagaceae bacterium (assembly GCA_003455235.1). GTDB lineage: Bacteria > Bacteroidota > Bacteroidia > Chitinophagales > Chitinophagaceae > Ferruginibacter. The sequence goes on along the minus strand of DMRT01000317.1, from coordinate 15,096 downwards.
TTAGCCGTAAACATTTTTTGTAAGGTCCCGCATTAGAATCCCATACCGGGTTTGTGCTTGGTTATCTTTTAAACAACCCCGGCAAAGGTTATCTATTCGTGTCTAATACCGGTTTAAATAACCGATTTTCCTTTGAAACCAATCCCCCGGATCATTTCTGGTCCGGGGATTTTTTTCCAGGCCTTTATTGAACCTGTAGGGTTTAAAAATCTTATTGGTCTATGCACAACCGGTGTTCCGGGAAATTATTTAAACGGATTACTCCATTTGGTATCTGTATATACATTATTACCCGATAATGTACGCAGGAATGCCACCATTGAATTCATGTCGGCTGCCGTTAGATTCAGGTGCTGCCCAAATCCATTGGGCCTGAGTTTGGGATCCAGGTTGGTATTGCCCGGGGCCAGGTTGATGACATTATAATGTGTAATGGCTCCCTGCAAATTGCGGATATCGCCCACATGCATCAGCGGGCCGTTTTCTATACCGGCTGCATTCACCACATCACGCAGACTGGGAGCTCTTGTTACCGTGATATCAATACCCGTTTGTGGAGGTATTTTCCCTATTACGCCGTTATTCCCGGAAACAGGTGCTATATCAAACTCGGGTGCATTATGACAACCATTGCAACCGGCACCACCACCAATGCGGTTGCCAGTTGCATCAAATACCGGCGGCGCAATAAACAATTGCTTGCCCTGGTTTTCCTGTGCGGTGAAATTCGGGAACGGTGCTCCATCATTGGGCGCCTGTGCCCTTCCTGCATCGTATTTAGAATCGAAAGACTGAATGCTGCGTACAAAAGACGACAGGCATTCCTGCAGTCTTGCTTCGGTTACATTCACATCGCCGTATACAAATTTGAAAAGTTCATTGTAATAACCGATGGCCTGTAGTTTTACCAGCAGATCGGCGATGCCCGGCCTCCCGCTTTGTCCGCTGAATCCCATCTCAGCATGATCCTGTATGGGTTTGGTGGTTTGTATCTCCAGCGTGGCAGCCCGTTCATCCCAGAAGAATTTTGTTTCCACAGCAAAGCGGGCATTGATCAGCCGCATCGAATGCCTGGCTGTCATACCGCCGGCCACTCCTTTACTGGAAACTGCGGTATCGCTGAAGGCGAATTGTTGTTTGTGACAGCTGCCGCAGGCAATGCTGTTGTCGATGCTCAGGTTTTTATCGTAAAACAATACCCTGCCCAGGGTGGCTTTGGCATTTGTAATAACGGCTCCTCCGCTGTTGTCTTTTACAATATAATTGGGCCTGCCCTGGTTGGCATAATTCAACAGGTTGTTGGGATCAATGTTGGTTCCGAAAGCCACTTTGATGGCGGCAAAGGGGTCCACGGGTGTAGGTGTGGTGGTGGATCCGGTTCCGGAATCATTGTTCTTGGAACAAAACTGGAACAACACTACCAGTGAACAGATCAATGCAAGCGTGATGGTCTTTTTTTGGTTCATATAGTTGGTTTAGGGTTCTGCTGGGTTATAATATTTATTCTCTTTTACCGGGAGGTGGGGGTGGTGGCCCCTCTCCTTCCGGTGGATGTATACCCGGGGGCGGCGGGCCCTGCCGCCGGGGCGGGGCCATACGCCGCAATGCATCCTGAATTATTTCGTCAAATCTTTTTTGTTGATCCGGGTTACACAAGGCACGCAGCTTCTGAAAATGATGAAACGTAAATTCATCCAGTTGCTGATCGGCCGCAGCGGCCCTGCCGCTGTACACATGCATTTCCGAATCGGAAACACCGGGTTTCTTCAGCAGGTTAAACAGGTCTTCCTTTGCTTTTTTCTGAACACTGTCCCGTATCGACCGAATGCCCGCCTGGTGTTCATCCCGCAATTTCGTATAGGCTTCCTGTTGTGCTGCATCCAGTTTCAGTTCGTGTGTAAGGAATTCAAAAACCTGTCCCTGGGGTACAGGCATTTTTACTTCTTCTTTTTCTCCTGGCTTTTTATTCGTCCACAGCAAAGCCAGTGTAACAATATTGGCCGTAAGCAACAGCAGGGTGATCACAGACAGCCATCGGTTATTGGTAAAGTTGCTCATGGTGTTTGTTTATTCATATACTGTTACTGAATTCATGTCATAGGCTTCAGCAAAACTTTCAATAGTGGCCGGTTTATTGGTTTGGTTGTACTGTCTGTTGCCTGAAGGCCTGTCCAGTTTCACCAGCGAAAACACATTTATGATCAATACCAGTGAAAGTGCTGCCGTGATAAATGCCGGCCTCAGTAAAAAGATTTTTTCTTTTACCGGTTCTGCTTCCCGCTGCATTCTGCCCAGCAGGCGGGTGTAAAAGAAATCCGGTGCCACGGCTTTTTGCAGGCCGCCGAGGCTTTCCAGTATTTGTTCAGTTTTTTGTTCGTTTTGCATGATTAAATATTGCCTGTTACTGATTAGATGCCGTTTTAAATAAAAACCTTCGGTCTATGGCGGTAATTCATTGATTTTTTTCCGGAGAGTCTGTTTTGCACGCTGCAGCAGGGAATCCACCGCTGATTCAGAGCTGTTTAGAATTTCAGCAATCTCCCGGTAACTCAGATCTTCCACTTTATTTAAGATAAAAGCTGTACGCTGGCTCTCCGGCAATTGATCGATCAATTTAAAAAGCAGGGCCGCCTCTTCTTTCTTTTCTTTTTGTACGCCTGGATGATTGAAGTCTTCCGGCTCGTATACCGGTTTATTGTCATGGCCGAAGAGGCTGCTTAAAAGGCCCGATCTTTTTTTTCTTTTCCGGCTGCGCAGGTGGTCGAGTGATTTGGTTACGGTGATGCGGTAGATCCAGGTAGATAGTAATGATTCGCCTTTGAACTGCTGAATGGACCGGTAAACCTGGATAAATACTTCCTGGGCTATGTCTTCTGCTTCGGTATGGTGCTGGATAAGGCCGAGCGCTGTATTGAATACACGGTCCTGGAAAAGGGATACCAGTTCCTTAAATGCCAGTTCCTCCCCGTTCCGGAGGCCCGAAAGCAGCTCCTGCTCAGTCAAAGGTGATGCGGTTTTAAGTTAGACGTAACAAAATACAAAAACCTTCGTTGGGGGCGGAAATTTATTGGAACGCATTACCACATAGGTACAGCGGAAACAGAGGTTTCAGATAGCTTATGGTAGTTTCATTGTTTAACAGAAGTATTGCCAAACGATTCCACGAATTGCCGGATGCGGTTCTCAAACGCATGGGCTTCATTAAATAAAAAAGCATGTTTAATCGGTATCACATAGACAGGAAAATCATTCAGCTCATTCACAAATTTCTCCAGCCGTACGGCATCTTTCTCCGTGGTAAGAACGATTTTTTTATCGGCTTTCAGCCGTTCGAAATGTTGCTTGATGTCCCGCAGGTCGTTGCTGTGAAAGATATGATGATCGGCATAGCGCAGCATATCATAGGTGTGTACCGAATCGGTGAGGTGTTTTTTCAGTGGGGCCGGGTTGGCAATGCCGCAAACCAACAGTACCGCATGTTCATGCGTAAGATCCATTTCCCGGCGGCTGAACAGATGATAGGGCCGGTCGTAAACAATCGTGGTGAAATAAACAGTTTGATTTCTGGTGGGATCAATTTCAAACACGATCTCATTTTTTTCTGTTTCGGAAAGGTCAGCGGGGCATTTGGTGACAATGATGATATCGGCTCTTTTGCTGCTGCTGGGTACATCACGGAGATTACCGGCCGGCAGCATCAGGTCTCTCGTATACAGATCAGCATATTCAGTGAGCATGATGTTGAGCCCCGCTTTTACCGACCGGTGCTGAAATGCATCATCCAGGATGATGACCTGCGTATCCGGCCGTTCGTGCAGCAACTGGGGTATGGCCACCAGGCGCTCCTCTCCCACGGCTACCACCAGGTCCGGAAATTTCTGGTGAAACTGCATGGGCTCATCGCCTATTTCCAGCGCTGTGGTGTTTTCTCCGGCAATGGCAAAGCCCGTTGTCTTTCTTTTATAACCACGGCTCAGTGTAGCTGTTTTAAAATCCTCCTTAAGAAATTTCACCAGGTACTCTGTCATCGGTGTTTTACCGGTACCTCCTGCTGCCAGGTTGCCTACACATATCAACGGGAAGTTGAAGGAGGCTGATTTTAAAATATCCTTATCAAACAACTTATTGCGCAGCCATACCACCGCTCCGTAAACAAGCGAAAAGGGAAAGAGAAGGTATCTGAAACTGCGGAGCACTGCTGAGGGTTTAAAAAGTTTTAAGGTTCATGACATATGGAGCATGGTTTGCAGTCAGCAATTTTGAATTCGTCCAGCTATCAACCATGAACCATTAACTACAAACTATGAACCGTTTATAAAGATAGAAAAGATCGTGGTGCCGTAATTGCGTTCGGTTTTATAATGCGGAAATTTTTTGTACTCATTCCGGGGAGTGTGTTCCAGCACAAACCATCCCCCGGGTTTTAATAAATTCTTTTCGAATACTTTTTTGGGAAGCTCATCAATGCTGGTAAGCGCATACGGCGGACCGGCAAAGATAAAATCGTATTGCTGCCCGGTGGTTTCCATAAACCGGAATACGTCCGACTTCACTACCGTAAAATGTTCAAACCCCAGTTCTGCCGATGTTTTCTTAATAAAGGCATGCATCTTATCGTCCTTTTCCACGATAGTGATGGCAGGTGCTCCCCGGCTGGCCAGTTCATAACTGATGCAGCCGGTACCGCCAAACAGGTCAAGTACTTCGAGGGTATCGATGTCCAGGTTGTTCTGGAGAATATTGAACAATCCTTCTTTGGCAATATCGGTGGTGGGGCGGGTATGCGGCATGCTTGCCGGCGGGTTGATCCTTCTGCCGCCATGTGTACCACTGATTATACGCATATGGCCTGGTAAAATAAATGACTGAAAAAATGCGGGGGCTGGTTCTTTAATTCCTCTGCCACGCTGAAATGAGCGGGAATGGTATCAAATTCGATGTGCAGGAAATATTTGTAGATGGCCATATACAGGTTCGATTTCTTATCCACCAGCCCGCTCAGGCATAGCCGTACACGGGATGGGTCTGTATCAAAAGCACGACAGGTATCCAGCAAATGATATACGATGTCTTCCGGTGTATTGAACAGGAAATTCTGGATGGCCTTCAGGTTACCGTCGCTGCAAAGCATGATGGTGAAACTGCCGGTATAAAACAATACGAACAGTTCTTCCCCTTCTTTCACCATACGGCCGGGCAGTAAGGAATACTGGTGGCTCTGTGGCACTGATGGCAGGATCGTATCAAAAAGGGACCCGGTATTTTCCGGTACCCGGTACACATTGTGCAGGTTGTGGCGGTACAAAAAATCGTGGTGAAGTACCGGCCGGCAGGCATCGCCGAATACCAGGTCAAGCATGGCGTCGCTGTTCTCTTTTTCAAAAAAAGCCGGTGGCACCAGGATGCTCTCGGGGAACGACCAGATGATGTGTGTTTCTTTGTATTTCTTCTTCAGCAATGGTTCGGTATTCAGGATCTCCTCCAATTCTTCGTTCACCTCTGCACGGGTAAGTTTGTTGGGAAAAGCATATATCACCACGGCCTGGAAACAATCGCCTGTATTAAGAATGATGAATGAAATACCCATGGGTCCGGCTTCGATCACCAGTTTGGCCGACTCGGTATAGATCTTCGGCGCCTGTATATTAAAAGATGGATTCACTTTTTGCGTTTGGGGTGGCAAAATAAGATAATTTTGGTGACTTTATGGAAAGTACAGCAACGCCCCGTGACCTGAAAGTAAAGGTTACCAATAAACAGATACTGTCCATTGCTTTACCCATCACACTGGCCATACTCATTCCCCAGGTGAACATGCTTACCAACAGCATCTTCCTCGGAAACCTGAGTACCGAAGCATTGGGAAACGCCGGCATCACCGGTGTGTTTTACCTGATATTTGCCGTAGCAGGCAATGGGCTCAACAATGCCCTGCAGGCCGTGTTTGCCCGCTATGCCGGAAGCGACAACAGCGAGGCATTTAAAATCATACTGGCACAAGGCATCCGCATCTGCCTGCAGTTTGCACTGGCCGGGATCCTGTTTACCTGGTTCATGGCACCCTTTATTATGCAACAGGTGGCCGACCCCAAAGCCTACCCGATCGAGATGGAGTTTCTTAAAATCCGTATACTGGGCCTTCCTTTTCTTTTTTTATTCCAGATGGGGAATGCCTTCCTCGTAGCATCGCTCAACAGCCGTTATCTCATGATCGGTTTCATTTGCGAAGCCGGCATTAATATCCTCCTGGATTTTTTACTCATCAAAGGACGGTTCGGCTTCCCTGCACTGGGATTCAACGGCGCCGCTGTTGCTTCGGTAATATCCGAAATCATCGGGATGATTGTAGTGCTGATCGTTTTATTCCGCACCGGGCTCAAAGAACAATACCAGCTGCTGGTGAACTGGACCTATGATAAAAAAATTACCAAACAGGTATTAACCATCTCGGCGCCGCTGATGCTCCAGTATGTGATCAGCGTTACCACCTGGCTGGTTTTTTTCATCCTCATTGAAGGATTGCATGATGAAACGGCCAAGGCCATCAGCAATACCATGCGGAATGTATTCGGACTAACCGGCGTATTCGTGTGGGCATTTGCCAGTACCACCAATGTGATGGTGAGCAACCTGATGGGACAAAAACGGGAAGAGAAAGTGCTGGAAGCCATCACCCGTATCATGATCCTGAGCATCAGCTTTTGTACAGTCATGTGCCTGATCGTGAATGTATTTCCACAGGCATTCTTCGGGTTATTCGGTCAGAACGATGATTTTGTGCAACAGGGAATACCAGTACTGCGGGTGGTAAGCGTTGGCCTGCTGTTCATGAGCATTGCCAACATATGGCTCAACGGGGTAACCGGCACCGCAAAAACAAAAGTGAACCTGGCGATTGAAATCGTTGCTATTGTGGTTTACCTGGTATATACCTGGTATTTTATTAAGATGAATTATATTTCGCTGGCCATGGCCTGGAGCAATGAACTGGTATACTGGTCGGGGATTTTCATTCTCTCATTCCTGTACCTGCGGAGTGGCCGCTGGAAAACAGGCCGGTAAACTGCATGGTTAAAGCAGCCTGTTACTTTTTCCCTGGTTTAGCCTTTGCCTTCTTCATTTTTTCTTTTTCCAGGTTCTCCTTTACCCTGGCCTTTACGATCCGGGTGATCAGTGATGCCGGCAATGGGTTTTCTACTGTAAACTGGATGGTACCAGTGGATGTTTTATACCCCTTCAGCTCGTCTTTCAGTGAACGGATCAGTGATGAACTGCCCGGGAAAAAACTGGCGTGATTTTTAAAAGCCGCAAAATAAACCAGCATCCCATGATACCGGAATGCGGGCATGCCATAACTGATCATTTCTTCTGCCTGCGGCGCCGCCCTGCGGATGGTTTTACGCATCTTTTCCAGCAAGGGCCTGAGTTTTTGCGGAACAAGCGCCATATAGCTGTCGATGTCGGTGATCCGTATATCCTGCATGTTTATTTATGTTGATGATAATGTAACAACCAATGTACCCCGTACTTATCGGTAAGCCCACCGAACAATGCACCCCAGAAATTAATTTCCAGCGGATACGTGGCTTTCCCGCCACGGGATAGTTTTTCATAGGTGGCGTGGATCTCTTTTTTAGTACTGAACCGGAGCATCAGCGAAACGGCATTACCCCGCATCAGCCCATCATTGCTCACCAGGTCGGAACCCAGCAGCTGAAACCCTTTTTTAGTGAGTGTGGCATGCAGGATTGATTCTTTCATCCTTTCGGGCATTTTCTCCGACATCGCCGATTCACCAACCGTTTGAAATTCGAGTTTACCGCCCAAGCAATCCCGGTAAAAGGTCATGGCCTCCCGGCAGTTTCCATCAAAGCTGAGGTAACTGGTGATGCCCTTCATCGTTCGGCAATTTCTTTTACTTTATTCATGGCTTTTGGAAAGGTATCATTGAAATACTGCTGAAAGTCTTCGGTACTTTGCAGTTCGGTATAAAGCAGGGTGCCCCCATCGCGGTCGGAAAGAAAATAACTTTCGGTGGATCCGGCCCAATCGGTGCCGGGGACGTCTTCGCCGTTTTTTATTTCACCTGCATGTTTGAATACCATGGTATCATTCAGCACTTTTTTATCGATGCTGGCAAATATGCCATTGCCCGACGGATTCAGGAAATCGATGCGGCTTCCTTCCTGCCAGTCGCTTTTTGCATAAGAGCCCTTGGTGAAAACCGATGTCCATTCCCGGTACGATTGATCGTCCCATAAAGCGGCCCATACCTTTTCACGGGGCGCATTGATCTCGATATTAAATTTGAGTGTGACCATCATTTATGTTTTAAATGTTAAGCCTTGTCTTGCCAGTGCCTCTTTAAGTTTGGGGATCGACGTCTTTCCCATTCCGTGCAGGGCCATTATTTCTCTTTCGGTGAACCGCGATAATTGTTTTTCTGTTTTTATCCCTTTTCCCTCCAGTGCCCGTCTTGCCGGTGCCGCCAACCCGGAAAGAAATCCTTCTGTTGGTTTGCGTTGCTGTTCGCAAACCGGGCAGGTTAAACAATCGCTGCTCTTATAATAGTGATGCCCCTGGCTGCATATCCGTATCGTTGCTTTCTTACCGGGCATGATACTCTTTACGCATTTTCCAGGTCGGCGATGATGAACTTTTTCATTTTCATAAATGCCTGCATCACCCGCTGCGACCGTGCCGGGTCACTCATCAGTCTGCCCAATACGGCCGGTACAATCTGCCAGGACACACCGAACTTATCTTTCAGCCAGCCGCACTGGCTTTCGGCGCCTCCTTCGGTGAGTTTGTTCCAGCAATAATCAATTTCATCCTGTGTATCGCATTCCACCACCAGCGACACAGCTTCATTGAACACATAATCATGCCCGCCCGGACCATCCATCGCAATAAATTCATAGCCATCCAGTGCAAATTCGGAATACATCAGCATGCCGGCATGTGCTTTATCTTCGGCCGGGTATCGTTCCATCCTGGTGACAGTTGAATTTTTAAATACCGACGAATAAAAACGAATCGCCTCTTCTGCCCTTCCAAGCAGTGCATGCGTGAAAAGCATCGAAGCTGTGATGCTTTGCCTGGTTCCTTCCTGGTAATGCAGCATCACCTGCCAGGTAACGCCGTATTTATCCTTTATCCAGCCATACCGCTCGCTCCAGGGATATTTGTCCAATGGCATTAATGCCATTCCTCCTTCAGAAAGCTTATTCCATACTTCGTTGGTTTGTGTGATGGACTCGCATTTAACAAAGAACGAGATGGAAGGATTTACTTTGAACATGGGCCCGCCGTTAAGTCCCATGATTTTTTTACCGCAAAGATGGAAATTCACCACCATGGGTGTGTTGATGGTAATTTGTGAATCCTGGAAAATACCGCAGTAAAAGGCAGCGGCTTCCTGTGCCTGGCCATCAAACCAGATGCAGGGGTGAATTTGTTTGATCATACTGAAAGAGTTTAACTTATTCTTGTTGTTGGCAAATATTTATGCAGAACTACGCATCCGGTATCTCGGGTTCTACCAGTTTAATAAGTTTTTCCAGTGATTCCTGCCATCCCAGGTAGCACATCTCGGGCGGAATAACAGCGGGAATACCCTCCTGGGTAATTTTTAGCTCCGTTCCACATGATACTTTTGTCAGCCAGATTGAAGTAGTCATTTCACCGGGTAATCCGGGATCATCAAACTTGTCCGTATGCCTGATAAATTCATTTACCCTGATTTCAAGAAATTCGCCTCCGAAAGAATGGCTGTTACCAGTTGAAAAATTGGTAAAAGACATTTTATAGCTTCCTCCTGTCCTTGCGTCGAAATGCTGAACAGTACATAAGAATCCATAAGGCGGGATCCAGTAAGAAAGCGCAGCTGGTTCGGTAAAGGCTCGATAGATTTTTTCGGGATTTGTCTTGATAACCCGGTGAAGTGTTACACTATTTGACATATTTAACTGGTTTTACTTTCAAAATTCAGATGGACTGTTTACCGGTACGGTCAATAATTATATTGATTCCGTATACTTTTTAAAGTTATCGAGTATGGCCTGCCAACCGGCACGCTGCATTTCAACAGGGTTTTCTGTTTCGGCCTCAAATGTCTCCACGATGTGCACCTGGTTGCCGGTGGTTTTGAATTCAATGGTTACCTTTCTTCCATCGCCTATGGTGTATTCAATATATTCATTGGGCCTTACTTCATCATATATACCGCCGAAGTCGAAGCCAAAACTTCCGTCCTTTGCTTCCATGCGGTAAAGAAATTTTCCGCCAGTACGGATATCGTTTTCTGCACGGGGTGTATGCCAGTCGGGATGCGCCGTACCCCACACAATAATATCTTCGGGCGTATTCCATACCTTCCATACTTTTTCGGGAGAAGCATTCACGGTTGTTTCAATGGTGATGGTTTTTTTTTCAGTAGTTGTCATGTCTATATTTTTTACGTGAGTAGTGTCGTTTACCGATACAAACATACGGCAGGTATTTGTATCCCGTACTGTACAAAAACGACAAATGAGGGGCCATTTGCGACAAACTATTTCCCTACCTTTAGCGCATGAAAAATGTAGCGATCCTTGTTCCGGAAAGTTCGGTTTTGCAGGCCATTGCCGATCCGCAGTACTGCTTCAGCGCTGTAAATCAATTCATGGCGGCTTCGGGAAGAAAGCCGCTGTTCAATGTACAACTTGTTGGGGCAAAAAAGGAGGTCAGGCTCAACGGGGGAACCTATTCAATTCACCCGGATAAACTGTTGAAAGAAGTAAAAAAAGCGGACCTGGTCTTCATTCCTGCTTTATTCGGGGATATGGAAGCAGCCGTGAAATCCAACCGTGTACTCAGCCCCTGGATAGTGGACCAGTATAAAAAAGGAGCTGAAGTGGCGTCGCTTTGTGTGGGCGCTTTTTTGCTGGCGTCTACCGGGCTGCTGAACGGAAAGAAATGTTCAACCCATTGGGGATTTACCAATGAGTTCAGGGACATGTTTCCCGAAGTGGAGGTGCAGGATGGCAGCATTGTTACCGAAGAAAACGGAATCTATTCAAGCGGTGGCGCCAATTCATATTGGAACCTTTTGCTGCACCTGGTGGAAAAATATACGGACCGGGAAACGGCCATTCTTGCCTCCAAGTACTTTGCCATCGATATTGACCGCAGCAGCCAGTCGGCCTTTGCCATCTTTAAAGGACAGAAAGAACACAAGGATGATGCGGTAAAAAAGGCACAGGAGTATATTGAACAGCACATCGAAGACAAGATAAACGTGGATGAACTGGCAGCATCAGTGTCGGTAGGGCGGCGCAGTTTTGAACGACGGTTCAGGATGGCTACCAGTAATTCGGTACTGGAATACGTACAGCGCATCAAGATAGAAGCAGCCAAGCGGAGTTTTGAAACCAGCCGGAAGAATATCAACGAAGTGATGTTCAATGTAGGGTATACCGATACCAAGGGTTTCCGCACTACGTTCAAAAAAATAACCGGCCTCACACCGGTTGAATACCGGAATAAATACAACAAGATGGCAGCGGTGAATCAATAATCCATCGTCACAATTTTTGTATCTTTTCTGAGCGGTTGTTTCTTCCAATAAGTTAAACTTCGCCATACCCATTCCATCGGACCAAAGCGGAAGTAACGCAGCCAGATATAGCTCCCAATTATTTCCACCCGCCACAGGCCGGCCACTACATAATACAACTGGTGGTATTCCAGTCAGCAGAACATGCCTGCCCCGAACAGCATGGAGAAGATTCCACACAGGCAGTCGATGACCGTGATTCTTTCCTGTTCACCAATGGGCCCCATCAGCACCTGCAGTATTTGTTCATTTGACGTTACAGTAGTTTTGTTTACCCGGGTAAGAAATGATTTTTTAATGGAAGAACAAAGCAAAAAAAAACCGCAGCCTGCTGGCTGCGGTTATCATATGATGAGTGAGTTAGTTTGATTGCCAGCTGTTGTTTTTGAAGTTTACATCCGGGAAAACCTTTTCGGCATCCAGGGTAACGTTCTTCAGTTCTTCGGTGGTGGGCAGTTTTACTTTCCAGTTGTTGGTGTTGTTCCAGACTTCTACCGGAAGTTTCACGGTTCCCTTCACGCCGCTTTTTGTTTCATAGCTGATATTGGTGGGCAGGGCCATCTGTTCCATGTTTACAATGTTTACGATGGCTCCTTTGGAAGCGTCGTTGCTGTCGTACGTTACCGAAGCAATCGCCTGGTCAAATTTATAGTTTTCGACGAACCAGGCTTTCCAGAACCAGTGCAGGTCTTCACCCGCCACGTTTTCCATGGTGCGGAAGAAATCCCAGGGGGTTGGGTGCTTAAATGCCCAGCGTTTGATGTATTCGCGGAAAGCATAATCAAAACGGTCAGGGCCCAGGATTTCCTTGCGCAGTAAAGACAATCCCAAACCGGGCTTGAAATACAGGCACACACCGATGTTCCTTTCCTTCATCGCATCGGGGGTAAGCATAATGGGTTCGCTGCCGTCGGCAAACAGGAAACGGGCTACCTGTTCCATATTGGATGCATCTTCTTTGTATTCGCCGTTGTTAAAATCATCGTCGGCCAGGGAGTTGATGAAGGTGTTGAAACCTTCGTCCATCCAGCCGTATTTCCGTTCGTTGCTTCCCACGATCATCGGGAACCAGGTATGGCCGAATTCGTGATCGGTAACTCCAAACAGGTCGGCCTCCTGTGCATTGGATCCGCAGAAAACGATGCCGGGATATTCCATGCCGCCGATGTTGGTGGCCACATTCACTGCGCAGGGATACGGAAATTCAAACCAGCGTTTGCTGTAATTCTCTATACTTCCCTTGGTATATTCTGTTGCCCTTCCCCATCCTTTTGCCCCATCACTTTCCACCGGGTAAACACTCATGGCCAATCCCGTTTTGCCGCTGGGCAGGTTCATTTTCGCCGCATCCCAGATAAAGCTTTTGCTGCTGCTCCAGGCCACGTCTCTTGAATTGTTTATTTTAAAATGCCAGCTGAGTGTTTTCGTTTTTGATGGCCGCGAGGAGGCCTCGGTAACTTCGGAAGCCGAGCGGATCATCACGGTTTTGTCACTTTTCTTAGCCTGCGCCATTCGGGTAAGCTGTGCAGGAGTGAGTACTTCTGCTTCGTTCAGCAGTTCGCCGCTGCATACCACGATATGTGTTGATGGTGCATTGATGGTTACGTCAAAATCGCCATACTCGCAGTAAAATTCACTGGGTCCCAGGTAGGGTAAGGTATTCCATCCTTCCACGTCATCGAACACACACATGCGGGGAAACCATTGTGCCACGGCAAAGATGTTCCCGTTCTTTGTTTTAAGGATACCACAGCGGTCGGCTCCGTATTCAGGCAGGGTAAAAGAATATTCAATCTTTATTTTTGTTATATCCCCGCCCGGCTTCATGGCTTTGGGGAGATTGATCTGCATGCGGGTATCGGTAATCACGTAGTTGGCATCGGCATTTTCATTCACCAGTTTTACCGAGCTGATTTTGTAACCCCCGTTGAAATTACTCTTGCTGTCGCCATACCGGCTTCGGCTGTTGAGCGGCATGCGTGCCTGTCCGCGGCTTTCTTTATTGAAAAGATTCTGGTCGAGCTGCAGCCAAAGGAATGGCAAAGCATGGGGACTGTTATTTTTATAAGTGATTGTTACCGTGCCGGTGATCTGGTTGGTCTCATCGTTCAAGGAAGCGGAAATTACATAATCGGCTTTGTTCTGCCAGTATCCTACATTGGGTTCGCCGGTGGCGGCCCGGCTGATGGTTCCGGGGAAGCTGTAAAAGGTGGGCCCGAATAACGCATGCGGGTCATACTTTGATTGTTTGATGAGGTCATCCTGCGCCTGCGATGACAGTGCAATGATGCCCGAAGCCAGAAAGCTGAAAATCTTTTTTATCATAAAGGAAGTTTAATGTTCCGAAGGTAAATAAATCGCCGGGGAAATACGTGCCGTTTAACACAGAATTGCACAGGTAAACAGTTAAAAGCCTTTCAGGTACTGAACGGCTACCGATCCCTGCATGCCCGCAACAGGCGGGCCTTTCTTTTCTATGGAAACGGCGATGCGCTGGATACGCTTGTCCGATTCAGCAATTTCATCTGCAATCTCTTTTGCTACTGTTTCCAGAAGCGGTGTGGGAATGGCCATCCGTTTCTTCACGATATCGTAAACAGAAACATAATTAACGGTTTCCTCTATTTTGTTCACTCCGTCAACATAGGTTTTCAATGAGCAACTCAGGTTTACGATAAAGCTATTTCCCAATATCCGTTCTTCTTCATGAATGCCATGATGAGCAAAGAATTCAAGGTTATTAAGCTGGATAACGAACATGACAATTGAGAATTAAAAAAATAATTCTTTAGGGCTAAAGCGTGACAGGCAGTTTGCAACCATCACCAATTAAGTACATTATTAATCATTAATTAGTGAAGCCCCTTTTCTCCCAGGTAACGTTCAGCATCCAGGGCGGCCATGCAGCCGCTGCCTGCAGCCGTTACAGCCTGGCGGTAAATTTTATCCTGTACATCGCCGGAAGCGAATACACCTTCTATATTTGTTTTAGAAGAACCGGGAATGGTTTTGATATAACCGGCTTCATCCATATCGAGCCAGCCTTTGAAGATATCCGAGTTGGGCTGGTGACCGATGGCTACAAAGAAAGCGCTGACGGGTATCTCCTGCTTCTCTCCCGTTTTATTGTTTTTGATGCGTACGGCACTCACATTTTTATCACCAATCACTTCATCGGTTTCGCTGTTCCAGTAAATTTTTATGTTGGCCGTATTCTTTACCCGTTCCTGCATTACTTTGCTGGCACGCATTTCATCACGGCGTACAATCATGTGCACCTGTGAACATATTTTGGAAAGATAAAGCGCTTCTTCAGCAGCAGTGTCCCCCGCACCTACAATTGCCACTTCTTTTCCTTTAAAGAAGAATCCATCGCAAACCGCACAGGCACTTACACCATAGCCATTCAGCCGCTGTTCGCTTTCGATGCCGAGCCATTTGGCTGAAGCGCCGGTGGAGATGATCACCGAATCGGCTTCAATCCATTTCTCTTCATCAAT
>DMRT01000146.1 GCA_003455235.1 Chitinophagaceae bacterium | reverse complement strand
GCCATCCACAATTGTGGATGGCATTTTTCAGTTATATACGATTGGTTGATTTACGCTCTTAACGCAACCTTGAACGCCAGGCTCAGGTAGGTATAAAAGTTACCGGGCAGTTCTTCGGAAGCTGAAGCCCATTCCTGCCCCTCTTTATAAGGAAGGTGGTTTACACTGCCGGCGGCTTCTCCCACGCCAATCAGGCCGGTTTCGCTTTTCAACCGGAATCCATAGGTCTTTCCTTTCTGCAGGTGAAGTCCGTTAAGCGGGAAGGAAACCCATTTACCGGTATCCAGGTTATTGAATTCAACCTTTGATGTACCCAGTACCGGTCCCCAGCTTTTGCTGTCTGCATCAAATGCATGAATGGTGAGGTTTACCGGGCCACTGTTGGTGACGTGGGCCGAAAAGATCTCGATGCAGTCCAGGTCGCCTTCCGAAGGACAAAGAAAGGTTTGACCGGTGATCCGGTTCCTGACTTCTCCTTTCCACTGGCCGATCCATGATGTGGTGTTATTGGTTACCTGCTGTACAACAGCCCTTAAATGAGATTTTGATTGATTAGTTTCCATAAGGTTATTTTTTTAAATGTGAGAATGGATGGGGTTACAGAATTAAAAATCCTTCTGTAGTAACTTAAAGAGGCCGGTAAATATTGTATGGAAACAGGTGATTTTTATCCTGCCGGACTGTTAAATTTTTCCGGGCAAAAAGCTGGAAACCAATGCGTGAATCAGGTGCCTGTGGATGGGCCGTTAAAACCGGAAATACACAAACAGTCTTCCGAAATTTTTACGGTCGTTTTCGATGCGGTGATACAGGGGTTTGATGTGCGGCTGCTGAAGAAAGCGCTCCACTTTTTTACGCAGCTGCCCGCTTCCTTTTCCGGGGATGATCTCTACCTCCCGTATCTTTTTATCAATGGCATCATCAAATGCCTGCTGTAATGCCTGGTCGATGGCTCTGCTGTTGTTGTAAATATCGTGCAGGTCTACTTTTATCCGTGCCATGAATTAATAAGAATTTAAAATAAGGCCGCCTTAAGCCAGTTTGATCCCTGTCTTTTCCAGGGTTATCTTCCGTTGTTTGTAGAGGTTCCCAAGCGTCATCTTAAAAGTTTTTTTACTCATTCCGAAAAACGAATAAATCTCTTCCGGATCTGATTTGTCGTAGTAGGGAAGGTATCCGTTATTTTCCTGCAAGAGCCTTAATATCTTACCGGCTTCATCTTCCACCCGTTGGTACCCCGGTTTGCCCGCTGCCACATCAATCTTGTTTTCGCCGGGGTAGATCTTTTTGATGAAACCCTGGAACCTGTCGCCAGGCGTGATGTTCCGGTAAATCTCGTTATGATGTAAAACGCCGGTATGCCGGTTGTTGATGATCACTACATAACCAATATCGGTACGGCGGTAAACAGTAAGATCCACCAGGTCCATTTCCTTTACCGTTAACGGTTCATTGCTCAGAAAGGGTTCTATCTTTTCGGTAGCCGCCAGCCGGCCGGTCTGTTCATCCAGGTAGATCTTTACGAGGTATTCCCCGTTAGGTATCATCTTGTGCAGTTGCTGTGAAACGGGCACAAACAGGTCCTTCATCAACCCGTTATCCAGGAAGGCTCCCTGCGGAGTGGTATCCACGGCCCTGAGTTTAATAATGTCTCCTAAAATACCTTTTGGTTTCTGCGTGGTGGCAATCAGCCTGTTTTCACTGTCGTGGTACAGAAATACTTCCAGTTCGTCGCCGATCTTTGTGTTGGCAGGAACAAAACGCCCGGGCAGCAACACCCCTTCATCACCATCATCGAGGTAAACGCCGAATGATGCTTCCCGGATTACTTTCAATTTATTGTATTCGCCTACTTTTATCATGTTTAACCAGTTGCAGCAAAGGTAACGGTTCGCCGGGTTCAATTACCAATACAAACTGTACAGTGCCACCAGTATTCCGCAAACGATCAGCGATCCTACGGCAAATGATGTACTTACCTTAAACATACGCTGGTCCACTTCCAGCCCGGCCGGGTTAACGCCGCGGCGGTTATCAATGATGCTGATGATGTACATGCCGATAATACTGAACAGGAACACAAATGCCATCCGGTCCAGGAATGGAATTTCAAATACACCATCGGCATTGGCTTTTGAAAAACCCGATGATGACAGGAACGACAGGTCTATCATTCCGGGTAAAAATTTAAACAGCACCGATAACAGGAAACCGCCGATGATGGCAAACAACGCTGCATTGGATGTGGTTTTCTTCCAGAAGAAACCAAGGATGAACATAGCAAAGATACCCGGCGAAACAAATCCGGTATATTCCTGGATGTACTGGAATCCCTGTTTGCCTTCACCCATCAGTTTTTCACCAAGCGCCAGTGAGAGAAGAATCGCCAGCAGCATGGAAATGATTACCGCCCATTTGCCCGTGTTTACCAGTTTCTTTTCATCGGCTTCTTTATTGATTGCTTTTTTATAAATGTCTAAAGAAAAAATGGTGGCAATGCTGTTTGCCTTGCCTGCCAATGAAGCAACAATGGCTGCGGTTAATGCAGCAAAAGCCAGGCCCTTTAAACCGGTGGGCAATAAGTTCAGCAAGGAAGGGTAGGCTTTGTTTACGTCCACAATACCTTTAGAATCGAGCATCTCTGCCTGGAACATTCCCTGCTGGTGCAGCACGTATGCCGCAATACCTGGCAAAACCACAATGATGGGCATCAGCAATTTCAGGAATGCGGCAAACAGCAATCCTTTGCGGGCTGTCGGCAAATCGGCGCCCAGCGCCCGCTGTGTGATGTATTGGTTGCAGCCCCAGTAATTGAGGTTGGCAATCCACAATCCGCCCAGCAGAACAGAAAGACCCGGAAGGTCCATGTAATTGGCATTGTCTTTTTTGAAGATCATATGAAAGTGATCATTCGCCTGTGTGGTGAGTAATTTAAATCCATTGAGAATTCCGGTTTGCCCGGATTTTTCTGCCACCAGGTTCAGGGCAAGATAGGTAGCCACCAATCCGCCGAGTATCAGAAAGAAAACCTGTATCACATCGGTATAACCAATCACCTTCATGCCGCCCAGTGTGATGAAGATGGCAAACATGGCAAGCAACCCGATGCATAATGTGAGATCCAGCCCCGAGATGCCGTGAATAGCCAGTGCGCCCAGGTACAGGATCGACATCAGGTTCACCACCACGTATAATAATAACCAGAACACCGCCATGATCATGGCCACGGTGCCATTGTAGCGCTGGTTGAGGAACTGGGGCATGGTGTATATCTTGTTCTTCAGGTATACCGGCATAAAGAATACGGCAACAATGATGAGTGTGGCAGCCGCCATCCATTCATAGGAAGAAATGGCGAGACCCATTTTAAAACCACTGCCGCTCATGCCGATGAATTGCTCTGCTGAAATATTGGAAGCGATCAGTGAAGCACCGATGGCCCACCAGGTGAGGGACCCTTCTGCCAGGAAAAAATCATGCGAAGCGGAAACAGATTGCTGCCTTTTTTTGCGGTATACCCAGTATCCATAACCGGCCACCACAATAAAATAGAGCAGGAATACGAGGTAGTCATTGGTTTGTAAGAAATTCATAAGCGTTGGTTGATTTTATTTCAGGTATTTTTTATTCAGTTCACCATACAGCAGCAAATAATCATTGGCTTTGCCGCTGCGGTCAAAAAAACGTTCCCAGGTATTCAACGGTTCCCAGATGCAGCTTCCTTTTCCCCTTTCACCGGCCACATTAAACGACCGTTCATTCACTTCTTTTTTCATATGGGAATATTCCACCACAATCACGTCTTTGTTGTATCGCTGGGAAAGATCATCGAGGTTGTACTCAAGGTCGGAAAGCGTATTGTGCCATTTCGGGTAATACGATAACCCGATCACATCAAATTCCACACCGCGGTTGATCATGTTATCGACAAAAAATTTGCTCTCGTCATTCTGTCCGCCCAATGCAATATGCAGCATGATGCCGGTGGAAGGTGAAACGGCTTTCACTGCCTGGGCGCCGGCAAAGAACAATTGTGCCAGGTTATCCAAATGATCAATGCTTCCTGCGGGCCATATCATGCCGTGGTTGATTTCATTGCCCACCTGTACCATGTCAGGTGCCGTGCCCTGGTCTTTAAGTGCCTGGATCACCGACCTGGTATAATCATACACTGCCTGTTTTAATTCGGTTATTGATTTGCCCCGCCAGGCTTTGGGCATCCACTGCTTTTGGGGATCGGCCCAGTAATCGCTGTAATGAAAATCCAGCAGCAGTTTCATGCCGGCGGTTTTCACTCTTTTGGCCATCGCCAGGGTATGAGCCAGATCGCAAAAACCCGATTGGGGTGAGTAACCACTGTCACGTGCCGGGTCATTGAATATCCGCAGCCGCACATAATTCAATCCATGCAGTTTTAAAATTTCGATGACATCTTTTTCTTTTCCATCGGTATCATAAAATTTCATTCCCTTGTTTTCCAGTTCCGGCAGGAATGAAATATCCGCTCCCAGCATCTTATCCACCTTTGCAGTTTTGAAAGGCAGCACCGGAAAGGTATTGTTTGATGAGCGCACATGGGTAACCGGGCTGTTGCCAATGGTCATGATATCGGTGGCCCCGGGCCATAAACTATCTGTCTTCGCTTCAAAGTGAATCGTGGATGGAGCACTGCCTGCCTGCACAATCACCTGGCATTTCCCATTGAATAAATAGCGTTGTGCTGCGGTATCGTTGTACTTATCCCGCTCATGGCTGCTGGGATCGCCATTGCCTGCACCGATGATCCTTGCATCGCCCTGCACTGAAAACTTAATGAGATTATTGGCATCGGGTACTTCACGTCCTTCCCGGTCAATCACTGAAATGTTGATCACCGTGGCGTCGCTTCCATCAGCCAGCATGGTTGTTTTGTACGGACTCACCACCACTTCAAATGGTTTGCCGGTGGTTTCCACTTTCGTCTGCAGCTTTTTACCTTTTTTATAAGCAATGGCTTCCAGTTTTCCCGGTTCATAGTTCACCATCCAGTTCAGGTGCCCGTTGCGGGGCATATCTTTTTTACCAAGGCTCTTTCCATTCAGGAACAACTCAACATTGTCGGCATTGCTGTTTACCCACACATCAACCGGTTGTCCTTCCCTGCCTTTCCAATTCCAGTGTGGTGAAATGTGAAGCACATCTTTGTCTGTCCACCACGATTGATAGTAGTAATAAATATTCTTCGGGAAGCCGCACACATCCATAATACCGAAATGTGAATTAATATTGGGCCATTGAAAAGGAGTGGGTTCACCCCGGTAATCGAGGCCCGTCCATACAAAACCGCCCAGCCAGTAATCATTTGGTGCCGCCAGTGTCCACCAGGCTTCAGCCGTACTGGCCCACCAGGGAAAACTGATGTCCTGGTCGGGTACATAACCGATCACCGAATCCCGCAGGTATTGTCCCCTGGTGGTAACCGTACTTCCCATCTCTGTTCCCATGATGGGTTGATCCGGATGTTCGGCGTGGTATTTTTCCACTTCTTTATGGCGGTAATTAAAACTCCGCACGGGAATCACTTCATTGATACCATAGAATTGTTTGCCGTTATCGGCTGCATAGGTGCTTAATCTTGTTGGGTCCAGTTCTTTTTGTTTGGCAAGCAGTGATAAAGCGATGAGTTTGCCGGTACCGTTGCTGTGCACCCATTGTTCTTCGTTACCGATAGACCACATAAAAACACTGGCCCGGCTGCGGTCGCGTTTGATCAGCCATTCAAAGTCGTGCATGTACTGCGGACTGCTGTTCAGCAACCGGTTTTCGTCAAGCACCAGCATTCCCAGGCTGTCGCAGGCATCCAGTAACTCGCTGGTGGGCGGGTTATGACTGGTGCGGTATGCATTGGAGCCCATCTGCTTTAATAAGAAAATGCGGTAGTACTGGAGATAATCCGGTAAGGCACTTCCCACACCCGCATGATCCTGGTGGTTGTTGGTACCTTTCAGTTTTACATAATTGCCATTCAGGAAAAAACCTCTATTGCTGATATATACGGTTCGTATTCCGAAACGTTGAGTATATGTATCAATGACCTTGCCTGATAAACGCAAAACAGGAATAACCCGGTATAGGTATGGGTCTTCCAGCGACCATAGGCGTGGATTGGTGATTTTAATGGATTGTTTTACAACAACCGTTTCATTGACGGCAAGGCGGATGCTCCTGGAAACCGTTTCGCCTATCTTCTTCCCGTTCCGGTCAGTAACGATCACTGAAACATCGGCGCCCGAATTACTTAATGATTCATTCTTTACCGTGGTCTCAATAAAAATGGTTGATTGCGTTTTCTGCACATCTGTATAAACAAATACCGGCTGCTCATACAGGTGAACAGGATTGTATTGATTCAGCCACACATGACGGTAGATACCGGCTCCTTCGTAAAACCATCCCTCGTATTGCGTAGCGTCCACTCTTACCACCAGTACATTTTCTCCGCCATAACGCAGGTAATTGCTGATGTCGTATGAAGCACCCACGTAACCGCTTTTGTTATTGCCCAGGTAAAAACCATTTAGCCAGAAGCTGGCATCCCGGAATACGCCATCGAACTGAACCTGGAAACGCTGGCCGGAATCAGCTTTGGATACCGTGAACCGTTTGCGGTACCAGCCAATGCTTGTTTCGGGATAATCGCCGCCAACGGGTTTATACCCGTGCGACTGTACATCGAAACTGGGAGAATTTACAAACGGCAATTCCACGGCCCAGTCGTGCGGAAGCGAAAGGCTGCGCCAGCTGCTGTCGTTGAATTTGGGATCGATGGCAGTTTTGGGTGCAGCACCCGTTTTTGAAAAGATGGTGGCAATGCTGTAATTAAAATCTTTGGCGGGATCATTTGCATGTCCGAAAGCAAATTTCCAGTCATTGTCAATATTGATTCTACGTCGTTGTGCAAAGGAAATACTGCCGGCAAAAAAAACAATCACTAAAAAATAATATCTCATCCTTATATAGTTGGTTCATTATTCTGATTGAGTCACCCTGAATCATCACATCGCCGAATCAATTAAACGCATTCAGCGCTGCGGTTGGCTTCCCGGAATTATCAAAAGCACCCAGTGTATATCCCTGCCAGTTGTTATAGGCCTCGGGTTCCCAATAAAAAACACCGGCACCCTTGTTGTTGCTCAGCGATTTTATTTTTGAGATCAGGTCGGTGATAAATGCATTGCAGGCGGCCGGCTGGTCCCAGCTCATACCCACTTCGCTGATCATTATTTCAGAACCGTACCTGGTCACCATATCATTCATGTTGGCAAGGCATTGGCTGTTGAGTGTGCTCCAGTTGGCAGCACTGGGGTACAGCGACATGCCGATCACATCCCATACGGCACCATTGGCTTTCAATCCATCCAGGTTCCAGCGGAACAAGGCATTATCATATCCGTTTGAAAGATGCACCATCACTTTGATGGATGTGCTCACTGCTTTCACGGCATTGTAACCGGCCATGTAAAATTTAGCGTAGTTGGCCATGTTCACCGATGCTTTTCCTTCGGGCCACAGCATGCCATCGTTGGTTTCATTGCCCACCTGCACCCAGTCGGGCGTGATGCCGTTTGTTTTGAGCGTGCTCATCACGTTCCATGTGTGGTTATAAACAGATGTTTGTAATGTGGCTGCATCCTGTGATGCCCAGGCAGCTGGTTTGGTTTGCTGACCGGGATCGGCCCAGCTGTCGCTGTAATGAAAATCAATCATGATCTTCATGCCCAGGTTTTTTGCACGGGTGGCTTTAGCAACCACATCAACTGTGTTGTTCCATCCGTTAACCGGGTTCACCCACACACGCAGGCGGATGGAATTCATGCCGAGGCTTTTCAGCAGCTGCATGCATTCGGTTTCTGTGCCGCCGGAGGAATAAAATTTAATACCCCCGCTTTCCATCTGGGTCAGCCAGCTCACATCAGCGCCCTTGGCAAAGAAAGAAACGGGAACGGGATTGGGGGTGGGTTGCGGATCGGCCCCGGTCTTTTTACAGGTGATGCCGGTGAACAGCAAAAGCAGCAATAGCGTAATGGAATTCGATTTCATGATGATGCATTACAACCGTTAACCGGGGTGAGGTATTTATATCTTTAAACTTATGCATTTATAGCCCGATGGCAAAATAAATATCAGCCGGGCAGGATGGCCGGATTGGGCTGCCGGCACTTATATGCGAAACTTGTATAATCTTCAGCCATGCTGCGTTGGTGTGGCTATATTTACTATCTTCACCCGATTTAAAAAAAAGATATAGTGAATTTTACAGAATTTGGATTTGACGCAAGACTGATGGAAGGCATTGACGCCTCTGGATACGAAGAAGCCACCCCGGTTCAGGAACAGGTGATACCCTTGGTAATGGCCGGCAAAGATGTAATTGCATCGGCGCAAACGGGTACCGGCAAAACTGCTGCATTCCTGCTTCCCCTCATCAATAAGATCATCACCGATCCGCACGAGGATCATACCAATAACGCCCTGGTGATTGTACCCACCCGGGAACTCGCCATCCAGATTGCCCAGCACATGGAAGGGCTTTCTTATTTCACTTCAGTAAGTTCCATTGCGGTATATGGCGGTGGAGATGGCGGTGCATTTGTACAGGAAAAGAAAGCGTTGAGCCATGGCGCCGACGTGGTGATCTGTACGCCCGGTAAAATGATGGCGCATATTAAAATGGGGTATGTAAAACTCAGCGGGTTAAAGTACCTGATCCTGGATGAAGCCGACCGCATGCTCGACATGGGTTTTTACGACGACATCATGTTTATCATTAATCACCTGCCTAAAAAAAGACAGAACCTCCTGTTCTCGGCCACCATGCCGCATAAAATAAGGGAACTGGCAAGGAAGATATTGCACGAGCCGGCGGAAGTGAATATTTCCATCAGCAAGCCCAATGAACGGATCAAGCAGGAAGCCTTTGTGGTGTACGATACCCAGAAAATTCCTTTGGTGAAATACCTGCTTCAGAAAAATAACTTTAAATCGGTATTGATCTTCTGCAGCAGCAAAATCAGTGTAAAGCAGCTCACCCGTGACCTTCGCCGGGCAAGGGTTTTAGCCGATGAGATACACAGCGACCTGGAACAGGACAAACGGGAAGAAGTGTTGATGCAGTTCAAAAGCAGGCGTCTGCCGGTACTGGTTGCCACGGATATATTAAGCCGGGGAATCGATATTGATAACATCGACCTGGTGATCAATTACGATGTGCCGCACGATGGCGAAGATTATGTGCACCGCATCGGCCGCACAGCAAGGGCAGCAGCAGAAGGGACAGCCATTACATTTATCAGCGAAAAAGAGCAACGCAAATTTCAGCGCATTGAACAATTGCTCGGCAAAGAAGTGCATAAAGAAAAAATACCAGAACAGTTTGGCGAAGGGCCAGAATATAGAAAAGCACACCACACACATCAAAGCGGGCAAGGGCACAGCAGAAGCAGATTGATGAGCTGAAGCAACAACTGGGCGCTTTCCGGAACCGCCAATAAGCAGCGGGTTTTCTTACCTTCGCAGCCATGAAGGATTTTAAAGACCTGCGGATTGTTTTTATGGGTACGCCTGAATTTGCCGTTGCCGCACTGGATGCATTGGTCAATGCCGGCTGTACAATTGTTGGCGTAATTACCGCTCCCGATAAAGCAGCAGGCCGTGGTATGCAGTTGCAGCAAAGCGCTGTAAAAAAATATGCGGTTGAAAAAGGATTGTATGTACTGCAGCCGGAGAAATTAAAGAACCCCGACTTTTTACAGCAACTTAAATCATTGAATGCCGACCTGCAGGTGGTGGTTGCCTTCCGGATGCTGCCGGAAGCCGTATGGAACATGCCACCCATGGGATCGGTAAACCTGCATGGTTCACTGCTGCCGCAATACCGGGGAGCGGCGCCGATCAACTGGGCAGTGATCAACGGGGAAAAGGAAACGGGTGTAACCACCTTCAAATTAAAACACGAGATCGATACCGGCGATATTTTACTGCAACAATCTTTTCCCATCGGCGAAAACGAAACCGCCGGTGAAGTACACGATAAAATGAAAGAGATTGGCGCCCGGCTGTTGGTAAAAACGGTACAGGGACTGGCGGATGAGTCATTAAAGGAAACTCCGCAACTTCAAACCTCAGACCTTAAACACGCCCCCAAACTCTTCACCGATACCTGCCGGATCGACTTCTCCAGATCGACTGAAGAAGTGCACAACCTTATCCGCGGGCTCTCACCCTTTCCCGGTGCATTTACCACCCTCCATGGAAAAACACTGAAGATCTATCGCACCGAAAAACAAAGCTGGCCGGTAAAGCCGGTGGCCGGAAGTTATGACACCGATAAAAAAACGTTTCTGAAATTCGCCTGTAATGATGGATACGTACTCGTAAAGGAACTTCAGCTGGAAGGAAAGAAAAAGATGAACGTGGAAGATTTCTTAAGAGGCTATCATTTTTAACCCCTGCTCCATCTCCCGCTGCGCTTTTATTTTGAATACGCTATGCTGCATACGGCATTGCTGTCGGATACACCCAGTTCATCCGCAGCGGCATTGCTCACCAGGATCAGCAGCCCGTTATTCTGTTTCAGGTCGGGCATGCCGTCGAGCACTTTTGCATACACAAATTTTCCGGTGGAAGAGGTGATGCGGATTATGGTACCGGGTGTTGCGTTGTTATAAAGACAGTAATATTTCCCGTCGCTCCACCCGCTGGTGCTTTTGAACACACCCAATGCACCTTCTTCGCTAGCCGGCTGGCCGTTGCTGTTCTGTGATTCAAACAAGGATTTGAAAGCACCTCCCTTAATCGTTTTGCCCGACACATCCGGTTTCACAGGTTCCGGATCCTTTGGCGTTTTCTTTTCCGGCTCCTTCTTCACCGTTTCTGTTATCACCGGTTTTTCTGTTTTGGCTGTTGCTGTTTTTTTAGCGGCGGCTGTTTCTTTCTTATAACCAACCACCAGGCTGGCTCCTTCACTTACGCCGTCCGAAGCGAGGTTGTTCCACCGTTTCAGGTCATCAATGCTGGTGCCGGGGTACAGGGTGCTGATGTGATACAGTGTTTCCTTCTTCCCCACTTTATGATAAACCGGGGTACCTGTTTCTTCTGTAACAGCAATTTTTTCGGCAGGCTTTGTTTCAGTTTTTGCAACCGGCGCAGGAGCTTTCACTTCTTCTTTTTTGGCCGGGGCCTTTACCACCTGTGTGGAAGGATCGGTTACCTGGTCGAGCGTGGTTCCCTTGGGTGGGATTTTGAGTACCTGCCCGATATTGATTCCTTTATCGTAGTCGATATTATTATAATTGGCAAGCACCCGGCCATTCACTTCATACATGCGGCCGATGCTGCTGAGGCTTTCCTTGGGACCTACCGTATGCATCTTCACGGGCTTTATCTCTTTTCCCTTTTGCGCCCATGCCATGGCAGGCAATAAAAAAAGTACGAATAATATCTTTTTCATCTTTCAAAGGAGTTGTGTGTGCAAATATCTAAAAATATGTTGGTTAATAGGGCCAATCACCTGTTAAGAATACGCCAGTTTGCCGGGTAATAATTGTTGATGCGGTTTCCCAGCAGTTTTATCCACCCCAACGGCAGATGCCCGAAACAGATCAGCGCCCAGCCTTTATCACCTGTATCAATCTTTATTTCTTCCCGCCGCAGGTATTTCAACGCTGTTTCCGTGTCCACCTCAAACCGTTTCACTGTATGGCTGATGATGGTACTTACAGCGAATTCGTGTTCCGGCACCAGCTCATCCCGGATGACGGCCCCGGTTCTTATGCCTGCTTTCTTAATATACAGTGATGCCTGCAGTAATTTCAAATCATCTTCCATCCCCCGCGGCATGGCAATCACCTGTTCGTGTTGCCGGAAGAAAAAAAAACCGTCTGCCTCCGCTAAAAAAGGCCGTATCACATCGAGTTCCTTTTTGGTAACTCCTTCGGTATCCTTTTTCGTTTTTACCTTTTGCCGTTGTACTCCCGGGCTGTTTCCCGCCTTCCGGAACGCCGCTATAAAAAACCCTTCTCCCTGTACCCGGCCAGGATAGAAACGATATCCGGGCGAATTATATTTTGCAGAAACGGTCTCAATTATACCCCAGGCCTCCTTTACATTCAGCTTTACACTTTCAACTTTAAACTCTTCCAGCAACCAGTCAGCGATTTCTTCATCCTCTTCCGGCGAGTAGGAACAAGTGGAATAGATCAGTATACCTCCTTCTTTCAGCGCCGGCATGATATCCGCCAGTATGCGTTGCTGCCGTTGTGCACAAAGGGCCACGTTATTTTCACTCCATTCAGCAATGGCTGCGGGATCTTTGCGGAACAGGCCGCTGCCACTGCAGGGTGCATCCACCACCACCAGGTCAAAATAATTTTCCAGCCGCTGAAAATCTTTCGGATCATTATTGGTGACCACCACATTTACAGTTCCCCATTTGCTGATGTTTTCGGCCAGGATGGTAACCCTTGTTTTGATCACTTCATTACTCACCAGCAAACTATCCCTTGCAAGAACAGACTGCAGCAAGGTGGATTTGCCGCCCGGCGCCGCACAAAGGTCTAATACCCGCAGGGGCTGGGTGAGGTCAACCGCTTGCTTCAATGCTTCTTCCAGGAACATGCTGCTGGCTTCCTGTACATAATAAGCGCCGGCATGAAAGAGCGGGTCGCTGGTGAAAGAAGGACGGCCGGGCAGGTAGTATCCATTGCTGCTCCAGGGTACTGCTTCTAAGGAAGAATTGAAAATAGAATGCTGAACATTGAACGTTTTACCCGGGTTCCTCCTTACTGATGTGATCTGTCCTCCCTGTTCATGCACCGCCCTGAACGTTTCTTCATCGAAACCTTTTGCATGCTGCAACGACCGGATCAATGCGGGAGGAAGCGTATTCAATGATAATTGTTTCTAACGGCGGTTGAAGTTAGCTGATAATTTTTATTTTCGCTGACACATTAATGAATTAAACATGTCGTTACAATTAAACCGCTCTGTTTTTGGCAACCCTGCCAATGCCGGAACTGTGTTAAGCCGTGAAGAAGCGTATCAGTTGTTTACAGACTGGGTGAAGAATGAACGGCTTCAGCTGCACATGAAGCAGGTGGCCCACCTGATGAAATGCTGGGCAGCAGAAAAAGAAGGACTGAATGAAGCAGACCAATGGCGCTGGGAAATGGC
>DMRT01000088.1 GCA_003455235.1 Chitinophagaceae bacterium | reverse complement strand
CCGGCGTTGGTTCCTACAAAAGCAAAGTCACCGTCCTGCGCATCCGTTTGCGTGGTGTTTGGAGTAAAGCCGGGAGAGTTCACCACCAGCAGAGACCCCGGGATATAAGTTACGTTTGATGGAAGTGTATCCACTACGGTGCAGTTCAATGCAGCAGCTAAACCGATATTGGATCCGTTTAAAGTATACGTAAGCATTTCATTCACCTGGATAAGGCCAAAAGGCGCCACGGCATCAGTTACGGTTTTATCTAGCGTTACTTCCGGGTCTTTCGCTTTGATGGTAAAGGCAAATACGCTCGGGAAATACTGGTCAGCTTCGGTACCGAATTCTATGTTAACCTGTGTTGCATTTACGGGAATACCATAACCGGTACCTACTTCCTGCTCGTCAATATCAATACCCATCTGGTTCAGGAAATTCGGGCTCTTGGTTGCTATATGCGCCCCGTTCTTGGAAATAGTACCGTTCCAGAAATTGGTACCGGGGTTCACGCCATTTGAAACCACATTGCCGTTTACTTTTATGTAATCGCCATTGGGATTGGAGTTGGATGCAGCCAGGTTTCCGTCACCTTCCCAGGCTACCGTTGACATATATGCATCAGACGCCAGCACAGGAGAACCCGGAGCATTCAACCCGGTCAAAAGAATAGACTGGCTGGTGGGAGATCCTCCGCTGAACACCTGGATAAACCCATCGTAAACCCGTACACTTGAGTAAGATACAGCCGGGTTCTCAAAGACCACCACCATCGCCCATCCGCCATAGTTTCCACCATTACTGGTTGAACCTGTTGCCAGCGTAATATCGGCAACCGTATAAGTGCCAGCGCCATTTGCATTTACAAAGGCTGTTACATCCACGTAAGACTGGTAGGCAGTATCATTTCCATTGATATGACTCTTATCTACCTGTGAAACCGGTGCCGTAATATTTGTATAAGCACCGGATGTACCTTTCCTGATCTTGGCTGTACGCAGGTTGATATTTTCGTTTCCCCCGGTACCGCCGTTGATCCGTCCACCCCAGTAAAGGCGGGCAAACTTCACGGTGTTGGTTCCGGAAGGCATGATCAGGTCAGCAGCCGATGAATTGAACGTTGTATTCAGAATATTTCCAACGAGCTGCATGTTATAATAAAAATCGGTAGTACCGCTGTTCCGGTTATATAAGGCTACCGCAATCTGGTTGTTGCCATTTACAAAACTGGATGAAGGAATGTCGAGCACATAATCACCATCGGTATAATTCCGGCTATTGTTCGGGTTGGTACCGTATGGAGCTGAGCCGGAAGGCATGTTTGCCCTGGCCACTTCTGTTCCGTTCACGTAAACAATAAAACCATCGTCATATTGTACCGTAAGGGTGATGCTGTTATACTGTGAAGGATTGGAAACAGTGATGTCCCTTCTTAAATAATAGGTAAACCGGTTTGTTTGTGAAGGTGAATTCACACTGGGCTCATTGTATCCGAAGGCGTTGCTGTTATTGGCGGTATTGGTCCAGTTGGATGCATCGTTGTATGCATCCTCTGTCCAGTTCAGTCCGGAAACATTAGCCGGGGCGGCGCTGTAGTTATTCAGGGAATAATACCGCCACATTCCGCCATATGATAACAGCGAGGTACTGCTGGCTCCGCCATCCACATCTACAAACTGAATGTTGGAGTTGTCATTTCCGTAAGCACTGGTCCGGCCATTGCTGTAATTCCCGGTACCGCTCATGCTGAAATCATTCATTACAGTGGTATTCACCGTACCGCTACTTCCGCTTCCGCTTGAATATACAGCTGTAATGGTGTTACCGAAGATCGTATGACCTCCGTGAATGTTGTCGGAAAAAATGGGATTGCCGTAAGGCCGGACAACCTGCGCATTGGCTGATTGCTGTGTTGCAGCCAGGGATACAAATAGTATCATGCATGCAACTACGATTACTCGTGAGGTAAAATTTTTCATTGTCTTGTGGTTTAGTGTTAAACTATGCGGTAAGCATGCGGTTATTACAGGACAGGTTGTGATGCATTACAATCACAAAGACAACTTTTCAGTAGATATTAAATTGCAGGAATGTGGAAAAGGTATTTCGGAAGAATACGTGGACTTCGGTAAGCAATTAAATCAGAGGTAGAGCAAAGATATGAGCTATTTCCAAAATTCAAAAATTTTAGGGGAAATTTCTTTCCGGGTTCACTGATATATTCAGGCAGCTGGACTTAAAATTTGCGAAATCAGGCAGTTAGGCAGATAAAAAAAGTGCAGCAGAAAATCTCTGCTGCACCATTTGAATGCATTTTCTTATCAGAAACAGGTTAATTACTCTTGGCCGTATTGCTTTGCCCGATCATATTATACATCACTTTAACGGTTTCATCTATATAAATATCCCCGCTTACCCGCTTAAGCCATTGATTATTTTTTTCCAATTTGTCCTTTGCCTCATTCAGGATGGCCTGGTCGGCTTCCGTGTTTTTTACGCTCAGGTCTTTATTGAGTTTATATAACTTATCCAGCTCGGCAACCTTGGCTTTCAGTACTTTCTGTTCCTCCTTGTATTTATTAAGATTCAGGGAATATTCTTTATCGTTGTATTTGTCCAGCCAGTCAACCGTTTCCCGTATTTTTTTGAAATTGGGATTTTCCACCACCAGTTCGGAACCATATTTTACTACGGCGTCGGTACTGATGGTACTGGTCC
>DMRT01000177.1 GCA_003455235.1 Chitinophagaceae bacterium | reverse complement strand
ATGGAAGGTAATAGTCGAAATATACCTGTGGTTGCAGGTAAAATTTTCCATTGTAATAAGTGATCGCTGCCAAAAAGCCAAGTGATTGCAGTTTGAATTTATCGGAATCGGTTCCGTCACCATATCTTGTCTGCAGGTAGTTCTGTACCCGTGGTCGGCCCTTGTTGAGGCTGCTTGAATGCTTAATGTTCCATCGCTGCGAACCGGCATTCAGCATTATGGTTGGCTGCAGCTGAATGGCATCTTTTTTTCCAAGCAGGTTGTAATAATCCCATTCGTGGGTAGCAGATACAATGGCAGAAAGACCGGAGAGTCGTGTGGTAATTGTATCGGTGATATGCACCACCCGGTTGAAGAACCAGAATGCGGTATCAAAATATTCTTTCAGTTTGCCGAAAGAAAATCCAAGGGCAACACCCGGTTGTATCCATGTTTTCTTATAGGTGAAACTTCCATAGAAATCATTCTTGAAAGGGCTTACATCAAAACTGGCGACTGAGCCTTCGATGAAACGGGTATAAGATATCCCCGCATTAATTTTTTTACTATTATACACATAGGCCGGGCTGATGGCATACTGGTACGCTTTCAGTTTGGATTCATCATTGGCGACAAAAGCTGTTGCCGTCACCGCAAAACCGCTTTTATGATAATACCCCAGCGTGGAGGTGTAGAAGATTTTATTGGTAACCGCCTGCCCGGCATTGAGTGAATTGTTTTTGAGACTGAACATGCCGTTGCCAACCCCTACGTTAATGTCTGCATAGCTTTTTTTCTTTTTTACCCCCATCATCAACCGGATGAACTCATCGTTCTTAAACATCGAATCCAATGCAGCCCTCTCTTCCCGGGTAAGAGAATCGGTTTGTGCATATACGGCGGACGTACAGAATATGGCAAGCAGCAGGCTTAGAATCCGGTGCATACAGGTTGAGTGTGGTGTGCTATAGATTATAAAAACCAAAAATAGTTTAACGGTACTGCAAAAAAGCTCTTTTAAACGTAAACTTTGCTCATCGCATTGTTTTGGAGCCGGAATACCTTACCTTTGCGCCCATTATTAATAACTGAGAATTACATGACATGCTCAGTTGCTGTTGAAAATAGACCCTTCTATGGGATAATTTGATCCCCTGAACCCGGTTTAACCGGGCTTACCCAACGGCCAGAAGCATGACATCCCGTAAGCAATAAGCTGATCAGGTACCGAACCTGCCGGATACGGGAAATTACATGTGGCTATCGCAAAACAAATTTATGAATGCATTTGAAGCCTTAGGCTTGAACGAGCAATTGGTACGCTCCGTTACCGAATTAGGATTTGAAACACCCACTTCCATACAGGAAAAAGCCATCCCTGTTTTATTATCCGGCACCACCGATTTTATGGGCCTGGCCCAGACCGGTACCGGTAAAACAGCGGCATTTGGCCTTCCGCTGCTGCAACTGATTGAGCCCGGCCAGCGCCACCCGCAGGCGCTGATTGTTTCCCCTACCAGGGAATTGTGCCTCCAGATCACCAACGACATTGAATCGTTTAAAAAACACAGCCGCAATATCTTCACCGAAGCCGTTTATGGCGGCGCCTCCATCATGATGCAGATACGCAACCTGAAAAAAGGCGTACACATCGTGGTGGCCACACCCGGCCGTTTGATTGACCTCATCGAGCGGAAAGCCATCGACCTGCAGAAAGTAAAATACGTGGTGCTTGATGAAGCCGATGAAATGCTGAACATGGGGTTCCGCGATGATATCGACTTTGTATTGAAGAATACTGTCAACCGCGAAAGCACCTGGCTTTTCAGCGCCACCATGCCACCGGAAGTAAGGGCCATCTCCAAGAACTACATGGAGAACCCGAAAGAAGTAACCGTTGGTAAAAAGAACAGTGGCAACGTAAACATCGATCACCAGTATTTTGTGGTGGGTGCCCAGTACCGATATGAGGCATTAAAACGCCTGATTGATTTCAATCCCGGCATGTACGGCATCATCTTCACCCGTACCAAGGCCGATGCCCAGGATATTTCTGAACGCCTGGCCAAATCGGGCTACGAGATCGAAGCATTGCACGGCGATCTGTCGCAGCAACAGCGTGACAAAGTGATGGGGCGTTTCCGCACAAAGAATTTGCAACTGCTGATCGCCACCGACGTGGCCGCCCGTGGTATTGATGTGGATGGAATCACCCACGTGATCAACTACGAGCTGCCAGACGATATGGAAGTATATACCCACCGCAGTGGCCGAACCGGTCGTGCCGGTAAAACGGGTGTTTGCCTTTCCATCTGCCACAGCCGCGAAGTATATAAGATCAAATCCCTGGAGAAACTGATCAATTCAAAATTTCATAAAGTGGATGTGCCTTCCGGCAAGGAAGTCTGCCGCAAACAGTTCTTCCACTTCATGGATAAATTGATGCAGGCCGATGTAAGCCATGGCGATTATGAAACATTTCTGCCCGACCTGATGACCAAGTTTGCCGAGGTAAGTAAAGAAGAAGTATTGCAACGGGTGGCGGCACTTGAGTTCAGTCATTTCCTGAAATATTATGAGAATGCCGAAGACCTGAACCGCATTGAATCACGTGGCGACAGAAGGCCGGTCAACCAGGATATGCAGGGTGGCCGCAGAGACCGTGGCAATTTCAGCAGGCGTGACAGTGGCTACACCCGTTTATTCGTGAACCTGGGAACCAAAGATGGTTTTTACAAAGCCAGCTTCCTGCAATTTATTTTAGATGAAAGCAACCTGAAGAAAGAAGTACTCGGTAAGATTGACCTGCGGGATATGAACAGTTGGGTGGAGATTGATAAAGATGCCGCCGGACGGATGATCAAAGCCATTGACGGCAAACGGTATAACAACCGCACCATCCGCATGAATGAGGCCGACGGCGGATTCAAAAGACCAAGTGACGAAGGAAGGAGCAGGCAGTATGCCGGTAAGGAAAAAAGAAGCTTCAGGTAATACTATTTAAACATGGAGAGTTGGGTATTGAACATTTTATTTTGATCCCATGCAGGTTAATATTCAATACCCAATTTTCAATATTCAGTTTTCAATATCATGGAAGCAGAAGTACACATACTATTCTCTTCTGACTATTACGAGGTCTGCGATTTCAGGTGCCTCTGTAATGAATGCACCCGGTCGAAAACCGAGTACAATGAACACCTCTCGCTGTGCATTACCCGCTCAGGTAATTTTTATTACAATGCCTTCCGCAACACACTCGACACCTATACCGGATCAGTACTGGTAAGCAAACCCGGCTATGACTATTCCGTAAAACACCCCGGCGAAATGCCCGATGAGTGCACCATCATCATATTTAAAAAAGCTTTTTATGAGGATATAGAAGAACAGCTGCACCTGAAAGCCCATTGGTTCTTTACGAATAAAGACATGCAGTCCCTGCTGCTGAAAACAAACCCGCAGGTGGAGCAATTGCACTTTGCTTTACTGAATGCTGCCAGGCAGCCAATACCGCACAAACTGGAAATGGATAATATTGTCATGGATATCCTGGAAGAAGTGCTTGCCCGTTTCTCCAATTATGAAATGCCGCAGGTGCTTCCGGCAAGATTGAAGAAACACCATCTCTCTACTATTGAAAAGGCCAAGCAATACCTTAGTGAACATATTTCCAGGAACATTTCACTGGAAGAGCTGGCTACCCATTGCCACATCAGCCCCTTTCATTTCAGCCGGGTGTTCAAATTGTTCACGGGCTACCCGGTATACCAGTACCTTCAATTGATGCGGCTGAAACATGCGGAAATGCTGTTATCCACTCCATTACCAATTGCCGATATCGCCTTCCAGTCTGGCTTCAACAGCCTCGATTATTTTTCTGCCGCTTTTAAAAAGCAATACAAACTCTCCCCTACCGGTTATCGCGGTTCACATAAAAAAACAGCAAGATTTCACAAGTGATCGTTTTACTCCCCTTGTAGTTTTGTGCTCCCAAAAGCACATACTATGACTGAAGCAAAACAAAACCTGTTCGTTGCTGAACAAAAAGCAAAAGAACTGTTCAACGCCGTTCATCAGCAAGGATTAATCATTGCAGGCAAATCAGAAAGCGAATTATCTGCAGAAATAGTCAGCCTTGCCAAACAATCCTTTGGCATTGAAAACTTCTGGCATAAAAAAATTGTACGGGCGGGTATCAATACACTTCAGCCTTATAGCGGAAACCCGGCTGACCGGACCATTGAGGAGGAGGATATCGTAATCCTGGACTTTGGTCCTGTTTTCAATGGGTGGGAAGCCGACCTGGGCAGAACATATGTAATCGGCAATGATCCGCTTAAACTAAAACTGAAAAAAGATGTGGAAGATGCCTGGCATGAGGCCGACCGCTGGTATTCCGGTCAGCAGGCACTTACCGGGGCTGCCTGCTTTCAATACCTAAGCAACCTGGCCAAAAAGTATGGCTGGGAATGGGGAGGTGAAATAGGCGGCCATATTGTAGGCCGTTTCCCACATGAACAGCTCGATGATCCCTCCGATCTGTGCCTGGATATTCACCCGGATAATCACAGCAGTATATTATTACCCGACAAACTGGGAAATAAGAGATACTGGATACTGGAAATTCATTTTACAGACAGAAAAAATAATATCGGGGCTTTCTTCGAACAATTATTAACCGTACAATAAATAGCACAGCCATGAAAAAGATCTTTTACAGCAGCCTGCTGGGCCTGGGGGTAATGCGGGCAGAAGCCCAGCAAACAGACCTTGATGTCCTGAAAAAACTCAATGCCAGGTTCATTCACAATTTTGTGATGAGTGATACTGCTTCGCACAGCCGCATCATCCACCGCGATTTCATTCACGTGAGCAGTGAAGGAAAGTATACGGCCCGTAAGGAATACCTGGAGAACTGGGCCCATGGATTTGACGGCATCGTATACTGGGACTACCGCGATGAAGACATCCGCATCTTCGGCAGCACCGCCCTCATCCATTCTCAGAACAAATGCATCAGCATTAAAGATGGAAAAGAACAGGT
>DMRT01000178.1 GCA_003455235.1 Chitinophagaceae bacterium | reverse complement strand
GGTATATTTCGACTATTACCTTCCATCCACTACCGAGAAACGATTGACTTCACTGTATTCGGTAACTGCCGGTTTCTCTTTGTAATGCAATGGTTCTCTTAACAAAAGTTTGTAAAAAAATGAATCCCGGTGGCATATTCCTTGCGCCTTGTGCAGGAACCAAATCATTTAATATGAAAACGAAAATCCTTTCACTGGCAATTGTATTATTCATCGTCAGCATCTCTGCATCCGCTCAAAAAGTTCATATCGGGTTTAAAGGTGGCGCTGCCATCAATAAACTTACCGGTAAGTCATTCAAAGATGAGTTCTCCTTCGGATATCACCTGGGTGGTTTCGTAGAGATCGGGCTCGGTAAAAAATTCGCTATTCAGCCGGAAATATTATTCAGCCAAACCAATGTAGATACATCCAGCACCTTCAGCAACGTATACCAGTTTAAGCAACTGGACAAGGTACAGTTGAAATACCTGAGTTTCCCCATCCTGTTAAACATTAAACCCG
Organism: Chitinophagaceae bacterium; assembly: GCA_003455235.1. Taxonomy (GTDB): domain Bacteria; phylum Bacteroidota; class Bacteroidia; order Chitinophagales; family Chitinophagaceae; genus Ferruginibacter. The sequence continues at coordinate 3,054 of DMRT01000178.1, read as the reverse complement.
TAAAGGCACTCACGCTGCAGGTAGGCCCGCAGTTCGGAATTCTTACCAATAAAAGCAATACGCTGTTGCAAAACGGGAAAGAGGCATTCAAAAGCGGCGACTTCAGTATGCTGGCAGGTGTACAGGTAAATGTGGGTCACCTGGGTATTTATGGCCGGTACAACGTAGGCCTCAGCAATATCAACGATATCGATAACCAGGAAAAGTGGAAAAACCAGAGCATCCAGCTTGGTTTGTCGTTCCGGTTATAAAATAAATGCAATTTGCTTTGCCGGTATGGGGATTCCGGCAAAGTTATTCAGGGACGGATGATGCTGAGAGAGCCATCGGCGTTCCACTTCACCACGGCAGAAGGTAAAGCCGGGGTGGAATCATCCTGGCGGTGTTGCACTATATAGTCAACACCGCTTTTTATTGCCACATCAATATCGGTAAACACGGCAGGAGCCGGGTAGCCCGATATATTGGCCGAGGTGGAAACGATGGGTTTCCGGAATCGTTTGATCAGGTCTTTGCAGAAACGGTCTTTGATGATGCGGATAGCGATGGTATTGTTTTGCGGGGTTAGGTTTTGTGCCAGTCCCACCGCCCCTTCATAAATAATGGTGGTGGGTTTGTGAATGCCTTTGATGTAATCAAATACCTTGGGATCAGGCTGGGTAACATATTGAACGATGTCTTTTTCTTCTGCCAGCAGGATAATCATGCTCTTTTCATCGGATCGTTTCTTCAGCGCATAGATCTTTGCCACGGCGTCTTCATTGGTGGCGTCGCATCCGATGCCCCATACCGTATCCGTGGGGTAGAGGATGAGCCCGCCTTCTTTTAACACCCGCAGGCTTTGCTCTATATCGTTCTCGTAACTGTACATGCAAATTTATTTTTCAAGTGTTTCAATAAGCCTCGCTGTTTCTATGGTAAGGGCGCATTTAAAATGTTTTTCGGGACAGGCTTTGTGCCCATGCAGTCCGCAGGGCCGGCAGGATAGTTTCTCCGGCGTTTCAATAATGAACGATTTGTCTGATAAAGGAGTAAAGCCAAATGCCGGAACGGTGGAACAGAAAATGGCCGTTACCGGTGCATTTACTGCCGAAGCAAAATGAAGCGGTGCTGAATCGTTTACATAATTCATCCGGGCCGATCGCATCAGGGCAGCCGACTGCAAAAAAGAGAGCCTGCCGGCCAGTACCTGTACTTGTGAATTACCAGCACTGTTCATGATGTGTTCGCTTTCAGCCACATTCTCTTTTCCGCCCAATAAGTAAATAGAGACATCTTTTGGAAAACGGCCGATCAGCTCAATCCATTTTTCAACAGGGTATTGCTTAGTGAACCATACACTACCGGTAGTCATAGTCACATAAGGCTGATGTGTATATTGATCGATGGCTGCAACGTCTGCACCGGAGGGATACATGGCTGGCCTGGTGAAATGATCATCGGTGAAAGAACGGATGAGGTCGTTATTCCGGTCCACTTCATGCTTGGTGCTGTTCTCATTGCTGATGATGTGTTTGATCCTGGTGCTGAACAGGAAACTCAATGGGTTCTTATCGAACCCAATGCTTTCTTTGGCACCGGAAAAAGCTGTGAGCAGGCCTGTGGAAAAAAAGCGCTGCAGGTTGATCACTTTATCGTAATGGTTCCTTCTGATCTGCCCGAGCATGGCAAAAAGGTTCCGGATCTTTTTTTCTTTCTTGTTCCACACCAGCACTTCATGCAGGTGTGGGTTGTTCTGCAGTAGGCTTTCATTTCCTTTCCGTACCAGGAAATCGATCTGTGCGTCCGGGTAGTGTTGTGCCAGTTTCTCCACCAGGGCGGTGGCCAGCACCACATCGCCGATGAAAGCTGTTTGTATAACCAGGAACTTCTGCATATAAGGAGCGAAGTTATTGATTAAAAACCTTTTTAAGTCTTGGTTCAACAATGTAAGTTTGCAAAAAACAATCAGATGGAATTGAAAGAAATGATACTGGCCGCCTGGGCCAACCGGGAATTACTGAAAGAAAAAACCTATGCCGATGCTGTACGGAACGTAATTGAAGAGGTAGATAAGGGCCGGCTGCGTACCGCCGCCCCTTCGGCTGAGGCCCCTGGTGGCTGGCAGGTGAATGAATGGGTGAAACAGGCCATCCTGATGTATTTTGCCATTCAGCAGATGGAAACCTATACCTTACCGCCTTTTGAGTTTTATGATAAAATGAAACTGAAGTCCGATTATGCATCCCTGGGTGTGCGTGCCGTGCCGCATGCGGTGGCAAGGTATGGCGCTTACCTCGCAAAGAACGTGGTGCTGATGCCCAGTTATGTGAACATCGGAGCCTACGTGGATGAAGGCTCTATGGTGGACACCTGGGCTACGGTAGGCAGTTGCGCCCAGGTCGGTAAGGGGGTGCACCTCAGTGGTGGCGTGGGCATCGGGGGCGTACTGGAGCCCCTGCAGGCAAGCCCGGTGATTATTGAAGATGGATGCTTTATCGGTAGCCGCTGCATTGTAGTGGAAGGTGTACGGGTGGAAAAAGAAGCGGTGCTCGGCGCCAATGTGGTGCTTACCCAATCCACCAAAATCATTGATGTAAGCGGATCCGAGCCGAAAGAAATGAAAGGGGTAGTGCCCACCCGCAGCGTGGTGATACCCGGCAGCTATACCAAAAAATTCCCTGCTGGGGAGTACGGGGTGGGTTGTGCGCTCATCATTGGACAGCGTAAGCCATCCACCGATTTAAAGACAAGTTTAAATGATGCACTCAGAGATTTTAATGTTTCGGTTTAGTCCCTTATATTTGCACCCCTGAATGTAAAATGCCCAGATGGCGAAATTGGTAGACGCACTGTGTTCAGGTCGCAGCGTTCGCAAGGATGTGCTGGTTCGAATCCAGTTCTGGGCACTTGATTGGATTGGCTCCCAAAAACGGGAGCCAATTTCTTTTTAGAGCTGCTCAAACCCTTATCTGCACTACATATCAGGGTAAGCACTTCATTCACTCTTTTGGTTCGGTACGATTTATTTTCAAAAATCAGTTTTTCGGGGCATACCGAACCAATAAGTTGCTG
>DMRT01000137.1 GCA_003455235.1 Chitinophagaceae bacterium | reverse complement strand
GGATCAGTTCAGGAGCAGTTCCCGGATCCCAGTCGTTTCCATTACCGGTTGAACCCTGGTAGCCACCAGGCAGGTACAAACGTAATATGGGAACATAGCTGGTGATGGTTACATTCACCACGTTTGAATACACGGTGATGCCGGTGGTGGTAACCGCCTTGATGCGGTATTCCACTTTACCTACGGTTCCCCCCGCAATGCCCGAATTAAGAGCAGTGCTGTTCATTTCAGCCTGGGTTAACCCCTTGGTGAAGATGGATGCACCTACCGGGATTTCGATGGGTGCCACAAAGTTTTTACCGGCCGAATCGTATTGCAGGGTATAGTTAATCGATCCGGTGTAGCCGGTGAAAGTGGGTGTCCACCAGAAATTATTTGAGGGCAATGCTGCATTGGGAAGTGTACATACCACCGCTGTATTCTGTGTGGCCAGGATAGAAGGATCCACGTATGGCGTTACCTTGATGGTAAGGCTGTTGGAATAATGGCGGTCGTTGTTATTCACATAAGAAGAGATCAGGATCACGTCGATACTTTGCTGAACTCCCACTTTAAACCCGAGATTCAGCACATAGGCATTCAGCTCCCGGGCAGTAAGACTTGTTGTTAATACGCCGGTAACGGTTTTGTTGTTGTTCTGTGCGCCAAAGCTCTTGCCGGTTGAATCAATCAACAGGATGTATTTGGTGTTGGCGAGATCGGTAGCGAATTTGGGATTGGTCCACGAGAACGTGATCACCGCATTATTAGAGTCGGCCAGGGTTGGCGCAACTGTGCTCACCGAACTGCTTAATACCGGGGAAACGCCAGGAATATAAACAGGTAATTCTTCCACCTTCTTCAGGTTATCTGTTTTTTTGCATGCGGAGAATACCATCACCAGCAGCAGGGAGGCAGAAAGAAGTTTGAGTAAATTTTTCATAAAAGCTTTTTTATTTTTCTTTTAATGCAATCGCAGGATTAAAGTTTGGTGAGTTTGTATTCACCGGTCTGGAAGTTCACTTCCACTTTATAGTTACCGGCGCCCGGTGACGGGAACTGCGGGTCACTGTCTTTTTTCTCGAATTTGCCGGAAAGTTTTGCGGTTCCGTCCAGAGCATGGTATTGTGTTGACCAAACGCCCTGTGTCTGGATCAGTTTGTATCCGCCGCTGGCATTAAAGGTGATGGTGCCTTCATAATGCAGTATGTCGGTAGGTGCTTTCCGGGGAATCTTTTGTGTAACATCATAAGGTGATGGCAATGGGTTGTTCCAGCCGGATGCCACTGCGTCTCCTACCACCCACAGGTTTCCGTCGAGATACTGGGCGCCGACTGTTCCGGGTGGTTCAACCGCAAAGTCAAGGTAATTGTTGATGCGGATAGTAATCACATTTGAATACAGGGGTACCGTTCCGTTCTTCAGGGTTGATTTGATCCTGAATTCGAGGGTATGGAACTGGCCAAACTGAAGCTCCATACGTGTGGGGAACTGGTTAAGATCCCTGACCGTTAATGCAACACTGAGTGCCTGGTCGATGGATTGTTCCTGCATTTTTGAACTGGAAAAGTTTTTACCGGCCGAATCAACCTGCAGGATATAGGTCACATTTTGTGAACTGATACCTGTATTGAACTGGTAGTTGGGGTTGGTCCAGCTGAAGGTAACTGCAGGTTTGTCCTTATCGTCTTTCAGCAAAGTAAAGGGCCCGGTAGCGCTCGCCGTAAGAAAAGGCGCCGTACCTCCTTCAAAATACACTTTGTTCTCATCTTTTTTACAAGCCGGTAAAATGATGGCTGCGATCATGATGCCGGTGAGTAACTTTAATATATGTTTCATATAAATGAGTATTTATTATTTCTGAATTAATAACCGGTGTTTTGCGTTAAGTTCGGGTTGGCTACCAGGTTGGATGCCGGTATCGGGAACAGGTTGTATTTTGAGTTCACCGGAGTTCCGGATGATACGCCTCCCTTCCATGGCCACAGGTAGGTTCCGGTGGTCAGTAATCCATAACGGATTAAATCGGTCCGGCGATGCCCCTCCCAGTATAATTCTCTTCCTCTTTCATCCAGTACAAACTGCAGAGTGAGCTGGCCGGTGGTGATATTGCCCGATGTATTTCCATGAGCCCTGGTTCTGATCAGGTTGATATAATTAAGGGCCGTTGGAATATCCCCGCCGGTACCTCCACGAAGCACTGCTTCCGCATATATCAGGTACATTTCTGATAACCGGAATACCGGGAAATCCACGTCTGCAAATTCTCTTTTCGAGTCGGAAACAGCTCCGCCATCTGAACGTACGTTCACATATTTCTTTACGTGCGGTCCCTGGTCAAAATTACTTACGTCCGTAATCGTTTGTTGTGAAGCACTGGTACCGTACTTGGAAGTGGTGAACATGGCACGCTTATCTGTAGCGCCGGTGTTATCGGGGAAAAGGCTCACAAAAGCTGAAGTAGCCCGGTAGCCATACCATCCGCCGCTTACGCCATAATCGTTCACTTCATCACCGCAGGCGGCATGTACGAAGAAGGTGGTGTTGCCATATGCCTGTGTGCGCTTACCATCGCAGTTAACTGCAAACATGAATTCATCTTTTGCCTTATCATTATCGGCCATAAATACCCTGGGATATCCGGTGTATAAAGAGTAACCGGCGCCTATTACTTTCTTGGCGTAGGTGATGGCATCTGTATAACGGTCGGTTCCTGTGTATATACCTGCATTCAGGTACATGCGGGCCAGCAGTGCCCAGGCAGCGCCCTGGTCCACCCGTCCGTATTCAATTGTTTTTGCAGCTGCCAGGTCGCCATCGATGGCTTTCAGTTCGCTTTCGATGTATTTGAACAGGTCGCCCCGGCTGATTTCTTTCGGCAGCGTGGTACCGATGGCGTCATTTTCAGTGATAAAGGTTGATTTACCAAAGAGGTCCATCATCACCCAGTAATTGAATGCACGCAGGAAACGTACTTCGGCCACCGATTTTTTAATGTCGGCCGCTTCGGTACCGGAGATACCACGTTCAGCCAGTTTTGCGTCGGTGGCTTCCCGCATGTATTCGTTGATGAGGGTAATGTTATAAATGGGACGTGCATAGATCCCTTTCAGGAAGGGGTCGGAACTGGTCCATTTCAGGTCGTGGAAATCATGAATGGTCTGATCGTTCCAGGCCACCACGGCTTCATCGGTTGGTAATTCTTCGCAATTGAACAGCATGCGGATAAATGCAACCTGGGAGCCTTCATCGAGACCACCGCTGATATCGGGGTTTCCGGCCGGTCCGGAATTACCCGTGATGGCCAGTGTGCCATATATCTTGGCCAGTACACTTTTGTAACCCGCTGCGGTGGCGTAGGTTTTTTCAGGAGTGAGATCGTTTACCGGGTACAGGTCCAGTTTTTTGGCGCAGGCACTGAGGATCACCGTCAGTGTCAAAACGCCTGCTAAATATTTCATGGAAGTATGTTTCATATCAATCGTTATTTTATAATTAGAAATCTAAGTTAAAGCCTACAGAAAAAGTGCGTGGACGGGGGTAGATGTTGTTGTCTACACCGGAATCACTTGAATTTTCCGGATCAAGGCCTTTATACTTTGAAATTACAAATACGTTCTGAACGCTGGCCGCAATGCGTAAGCTAGCCTTGTTATTAAGGATCTTACCCACGTTGTATCCCAGGTTGATATTATCCAGCCTGAAGAAAGAAGCGTTCTCGATATAATAATCAGACAGGTACTGGTTGTTGGTGAACCCGGTTTCCAGGTAGTTGGCCGATGCATTACCGATGAAGTTGATCGGGTTCTTGATCGTTCTCAACACACCATTATTGGAGTTGTAGTTATTGTAGAGGTATGCTCCCAATGCACCATGACCGGTAATACCCAGGGAGAATTTCTTGTACAGCACCTGTGTATTGATACCGAAGAATACATCCGCTCCTGGTTTTTTATAGAAGTAGCGGTCCTTTTCATCGATGGCGCCGTCGCGGTTAATGTCTTCATACAATCCCTCGATCGGTTTCCCGGTATTCGGATCGTATACCTGTTTGTACATGTAATAGGCATACGGGCTTTTTCCCACAAAGAATCTTCCCACGTTGTTTCCGGTACCACCCGAGATGCCGCTTACTTCAATACCCTTAAAGTTCGGATCCTGTTGTTTCAACAGGTTTGTGATCTGTCTTGTATTGTAAGTAACATTGAACCCGAAATCCCAGGTAAGGTTTTTCTTCCTGATGGGAACGGTATTGAGGGTGAACTCAACGCCCTTGTTTTCCATGTTACCCACGTTGGTGAGCAATTCGATATTAAAGTTACCGCCGGCGGCTACCGGAACGGTGCTCAGCAGGTCTTTTGTTTTCTTGAAATAATAATCCACTGAACCATAGATGCGGTTATTGAGGAACCCGAAGTCAAGTCCCAGGTTGGTGGTGGTGGTGGTTTCCCATTTCCTGTCGGGGTCATATGCCGAAGGACGCAGGAAACTGTAATACGTATTACCAAACTGGTACTGGGCAGATGAATTACTGCGTGAATAATAAGGCAGGTAAGAGTAGTAAGGAATTCCGTCCTGTTGGCCGGTTACACCCAGTCCAAACCTGAATTTAAGTTCGTTCAGCACATGAACATTCTTCAGGAATGTCTCTTTCATTTTCCAGGCCAGGGCCAGGGCCGGGAAGTAGCCCACCCTGTTTTCTTTTGCGAATTTTGAGCTGGCATCCCTGCGGAGCGAAGCGGTCAGCAGGTATTTGTCAGCCACGGTGATGTTGATCCTTCCCAGGTAAGATTCTATCCTGTATTCAGGTTTGTCTGTCAGGAATACAGGTTCGCTTCCGGCGATGGTGTCTTTCTTTTGCGGGTTGGCCGGATCGGCAACAGCCCGGTAACTGAAGGAAGCATAGTTTTTCACATTGGTGATGAAATCCTGGTAGCTATGACCTACCAGTACATCCAGTTTCGTTTTTATTTTTTTCAGATCTTTTGTATAGAAAAGCTGAATATCAGTGATGGTATTTTTCTTACCCTGCTCGTAATGGGTTTTTCTTCCTCCTGTATTGAAGTTGGTGGCCAGGGACGGGTCGATATTATCGTCTCCTTTTCCGTACGAGTTATCAATACCGAAATTGAAGAGCACGTGCAGGTCGGGGAACCAGTGTATTTTATAATCAAGCTGGATATTACCCACGATTCTGTTCACCGAAGATTTATTATCGCGGAGATCAAGCAGCGCCACCGGGTTGCGGGTGGCCAGTGCAATGGCTGTATCATTCGGCTGAATCCATTCGGTATAAGAAGCATAATTTTTATTGGCCTTTCTTACCGGCTGTGTGGGATCAAATGCAATGGCTGAACCAATGGCGCCGCCATCAGCAAATATATTGTTGGTGTGGCTTCCTTTGATGGCAAGGTTCACGCTGAGGTGATCATTGAGGAATTTAGGATTGAGGTTCAGCGATCCGGTGAAGCGCT
>DMRT01000068.1 GCA_003455235.1 Chitinophagaceae bacterium | reverse complement strand
TCGCCGATCAGCCGGGCGCTGTGCAGGAAATTGTAGATCATCACCGGCTTAAACACATTCAGTTCAAAATGTCCCGTGGCGCCGCCGATATTGATGGCCACATCATTGCCCATTACCTGTGCGGCAATCATGGTGAGTGCTTCACATTGGGTGGGATTTACTTTACCCGGCATAATGGATGAGCCGGGTTCGTTATCGGGAATGAATATTTCACCAATGCCGCTCCTAGGGCCGCTGGATAACATCCGTATGTCGTTAGCGATCTTCATCAGGCTAACGGCAACGGTTTTCAATGCACCATGCGCTTCCACGATGGCATCGTGTGCAGCCAGCGCTTCAAATTTATTATCGGCTGTTTTAAATGGTAAACCGGTAAGCTTGGCAATATGCCGGGCCACATTTACATCGTACTTAGGCGGTGTATTGATGCCGGTACCCACGGCCGTTCCGCCCAGGGCCAGCTCACTTAAATGCGCCAGTGTGTTTTTAATGGCCTTCAGTCCATGATCCAGCTGGGAAACATAGCCGCTGAATTCCTGTCCCAAGGTAAGCGGTGTGGCGTCCATAAAATGCGTACGGCCGATCTTCACCACTTTTTTAAATGCTCTTGCTTTTTTGTCGAGTGTATTACGGAGTTTAGTGATGCCGGGAATGGTTGTCTCCATCAATATCTTATAGGCAGCAATGTGCATAGCCGTAGGAAAAGTATCATTGCTGCTCTGCGATTTATTCACGTCGTCGTTCGGGTGCAGGTATTTTTCTTTGTCAGACAGCTTGCCGCCATTCAGTACATGCCCCCGGTAAGCAACCACCTCGTTTACGTTCATGTTGCTTTGGGTGCCACTGCCTGTTTGCCAAACCACCAATGGGAAATACGCATCCAGTTTTCCTTCCAGGATCTCTTTGCAAACCTTACCGATCAGGTCGGCTTTCTTTTTCGGCAGCACGCCAGCTTCCTGGTTGGTTAGGGCGGCGGCATGTTTTAAATAAGCAAAGGCCCGGATAATTTCTTTGGGCATGCGGTTGATGTCCTGGGCAATTTTAAAGTTGTCGATGCTGCGCTGGGTTTGAGCACCGTAGAAAGCGTCCACGGGTACTTTTACCTCACCCATGGTGTCTTTTTCAATCCTGTATTCCATATGTGTTTATTGGTTTTAAATGAACGCCGCAAAGGTACGCCAGCCGGGTAAAATAGTAATGCGCTGTTTTCTCTTTATATTGCAGTAAACAAGTGTATGACCAGCCCCCGATTGTATTGCTTCCTTTTTTCCTTCCTCTTTATTTCTGCTATCGGTGCACAGGGTAAATTCGATTATAAAGCCCCGTCCGATCCCCTTGTAAGGCAGAAGCTCAAGGAATGGGGCAATATGAAATTCGGACTCATGATTACCTGGGGGCCTTACAGCCAGTGGGGCGTGGTGGAAAGCTGGAGCCTTTGCCCGGAAGACGAAGGCTGGTGCGAACGCAAAGGACCGTATTCAAAAAACTGGTACGAGTACAAGAAAGCCTATGAGAACCTGCAAACCACCTTTAACCCGGTTAAATTCAACCCGGCAAAATGGGCAGCTGCCGCTAAGGCAGCCGGGATGAAATACGTACTGGCCATGGCCAAACACCACGATGGTTTCTGTATGTTTGATACAAAAACCACCGACTATAAAATAACCGATCCCCAGACTCCTTTTTCAAAAGACCCGAGAGCTGATATCACCAAAGAAATACTGAATGCGTTCCGGAATGAAGGGCTGATGCCCGGGATCTACTTTTCCAAACCCGACTGGCATGCACCCGATTACTGGTGGAGTTATTTTCCGCCAAAGGACCGCAATCCCACCTACGACACCAAAAAATACCCTGAGATATGGAACCGCTTCAAAGAATTTACCTACACACAGTTTGAAGAACTGATGAGCAACTACGGCAAAGTAGACCTGTTGTGGCTGGATGGCGGCTGGGTTCGTCCCTTCAGCACCATCGACAGTTCGGTAAGCTGGCAGAAAACAATTCCGTATGACCAGGACATTGATATGCCCCGCATTGCTGCCATGGCAAGAAGCAAGCAACCGGGCATGCTCATCGTAGACCGGACGGTGGCCGGTGAGTATGAAAATTATCTTACACCGGAGGCGATGATACCAAGTGAAACCAACCCCATACCCTGGGAAAGCTGTATGCCCATGTCCACTTCCTGGTCCTATGTTCCCCATGCAAAAAATAAATCGGCCAACACACTTATTCATATGCTTTGTAACGCCGTGAGCAAAGGGGGTAATTTTTTACTGAACGTAGCACCCGGCCCGGATGGAGAATGGGATGACTCTTCGTATGCAAGGCTGAAAGAGATTGGCGCCTGGATGAATGTGAATTCAGATGCGATATATGGAACAACCTTTGTGAAACCTTACAAAGAAGGAAAGTTTGTTTTCACCCGGAAGAATGATGCGGTGTACGCCATCTACCTGGCGGATGAAAATGAACAGGCCATGGCAGAAAAAGTATCCATCGGCAGCTTTCAGAAGAAACCGGGTACAAAAGTTTATTTACTCGGATACGATAAGCCGCTGAGTATTGATGATGAACATGGTTTTATCAATATAACCGTCCCTGCGAAACTTCGGAACAGCCCACCGGCCCGGCATGCGTGGGTATTTAAGATCACCGGCCAATAATTCACTTCATGAAAAAGTTTTTCTTATTTCTTCTTTTAACAGGGATTAATTACTCATTTGCACAAACCTATCAACCCAGCTGGGAAAGCCTTGACGGGCGTCCCGTTCCGCAATGGTTTAAAGATGCCAAGTTCGGCATCTTCATTCACTGGGGTGTTTATTCCGTTCCGGGCTGGAGTTCCAAAGGCAATTATGCAGAGTGGTACCAGCAGGGACTGCAGACAAGTGATACGGCCAGGCAGCGCTATCACAAAGCAAAATTCGGCAACCGCTCCTATTATGACCTGGCCAATGATTTTAAAGCAGAGTTATACAACCCCGATGAATGGGCAAAACTGTTTGAACAATCCGGTGCCAGGTACATTGTGCTAACTTCCAAGCACCACGATGGATTTACCCTGTGGCCAAACAAAGAAGCCGACAGGGACTGGGGATTTAAATGGAATGCCCTGGATGTGGGACCCAAGCGGGACCTGCTGGGCGATCTTTTCAAGGCAGTGCGCAAAACGTCTGTACACGCCGGCATGTATTTTTCTTTGTACGAATGGTTCAACCCGTTGTGGAAGGCAGATAAGGAAAAGTATGCGATGGAGCATGCCTGGCCGCAGATGAAAGAGCTGATCAATAACTACCAGCCTGATGTATTCTGGACCGATGGCGATTGGGAAGCGCCCGCCGAAACCTGGAAGAGCCAGGAATTTTTAGCGTGGTTGTATAACGAAAGCCCGGTGAAAAATAAAGTGGTGGTGAACGACCGTTGGGGCGAAGGTGTTCGCTTTAAACATGGCGGCATCTATACACCCGAATACCAGCCCGAACTTGATTTTGAAGACCATTACTGGGAGGAAAGCAGGGGCATGGGTTACAGCTATGGTTATAACCGCGAAGAAGATGCCTGGGATTATAACTCCACACAGTCACTCGTTCTTCAGCTGATTGATAAAGTAAGCCGCGGTGGAAATTTTTTGCTCGATATCGGACCGGATGAACACGGGAAAATCCCCCCTATCATGCAGGAACGCCTGCTGCAGATGGGTGAATGGCTGACGATTAATGGTGAAGCAATCTATGGAACAACAAGGTGGAAAGAACATGCACAATGGAGCGAAGGCAACCGGGAATACAAAGACCGCAGCGGCGATATGCTGCTGAAAATAACCATTAACCCCGACCCGGGTTATGCGGTAAAAGAAATCTTTTATACGTACAATGAAAACACCAATACCCTCTATGCCATTTTCCCAAAGTACCCAGCCAATAAAAAATTATTGCTTAAAGGCATCCGCCTTCCTTCATCATCGGTCATTGATTTTTTGTCGTTGAAACAAAGCCTGTCCTGGAAACAGCAAGGCGATGATATTGTTGTTGACCTGTCTGATTATGATCCCAATAAAATAAAAGCGCCCTATGCATATGTGTTGAAGATCGGCAGCTATGGAAAATTTTCTCCCAAGCCTGTCATTAAAGTAAATTATGAGAACGGGGCGCTGAAGCCGCTCATTCAGCTCAGTACAGAAAATGCGCAGGCAACCATACACTATACAACAGATGGTGCTGAGCCGGGGCCGGCGTCTGCCGTGTATAAAATGCCATTCAGTATTGATAAAACAAGTGCCATCAAAGCCCGGGTTTACCGGGATGGCTATTTACCCGGCACAGTGCTGGAGGCAAATGTGAAAACCTATGCGTGGAAGACGGCAGTAAAAGGCAGCTTTCAGCCGGGCATCCGGTACAGGTATTACCAGCCGGATAAAAACATCAATATGAAAAATGCTTTTGCCGGTGAACCAGCCGGTGAGGGTGTAACAACAAATATTTCGGTTGCGCCAAAAAAACGCACCGATAAATTCGCCCTTGAGTATACAGGATATATCAGGATAGTGAAAGACGGCATTTATACGTTCTTTACACAATCCGATGATGGCAGCAAGCTGTTCATCGATGAGGAAGAAGTGGTGGACAATGATGGTGATCATGGCACGGTGGAAAAAGAAGGAAGGGCTGCTTTAAGAAAAGGCTTTCACAAAATCCGGGTGCTTTACTTCGACAGCGGAGGAGGTAATGAATTAAATGTGCTGATGCAGCCACCGGGAGGAACCAAACAGCAACTCAGCAAAGAAATACTGTTTCATTAATTGCATGCTATGAATGATACCAAGAACAAATACCTGCTGCCCCTGGCGCTGGTAACCAGTCTTTTCTTTTTATGGGGACTGTCGTACGGACTGCTGGATGTGCTGAACAAGCATTTCCAGGAATCCCTGGATATTACCAAAACAAGATCAACACTGCTGCAGGCTGCCTATTTCGGGGCGTATTTTCTGATCGCATTCCCGGCAGCCATGTTCATGAATAAGTATGGGTATAAAAAAGGCATCATTGCCGGGTTGTTATTGTACGCAACGGGCGCTTTTCTTTTTTACCCCGCCGCAGAAAATTCAAGTTTTAATTTTTTCCTCTTCGCCCTGTTTGTGATTGCATCCGGGCTCGCCTGCCTGGAAACGGCTGCCAACCCTTATGTTACGGTACTGGGTAAACCGGAGAGTTCAGAGTTCCGCCTCAACCTTTCCCAATGCTTTAATGGTGTGGGTTCATTCATCGGACCCATCATTGCATCCCGGGTATTTTTCGGCGGGGGCAGTGAAAAAGGCAACCTGCTCTCCGTGCAGTTTGTTTATATAGCTATTGGGCTGGTGGTATTACTGATTGCCGGTTTGTTCCTGCGTACACCTTTGCCGGAAATAAAAGAAAGTACCCTGGTATCAAACAGTGAACAGGATGCAAAGCCATTGGCACAGCACAGCCATTTCATCAATGCGGTGATTGCCCAGTTCTTTTACGTAGCGGCCCAGGTGGGTGTGGCGGCGCTGTTCATTAATTATTGTACAGAAGCCGGCGCCGGGATTGATACCGCTAAAGCATCGTCGTTGCTGGGAATAAGTTTGCTGCTGTTTACTGCCGGAAGGTTTACCGGTACGGCACTGATGCGGAAAATATCACCGGATAAATTACTGTTCATTTATTCTTTAATCAATATCCTCCTTTGTGCATCGGTGATCTGGACGAAGGGCTGGGTATCGGTTTATTCGCTGATGGCAGTATTCTTTTTTGAATCCATCATGTTTCCCACCATTTTTGCATTGGGTGTAAAAGACCTCGGGCATCATACAAAAAAAGGATCTTCTTTCATCATCATGTCCATCGTGGGCGGGGCGCTGGTTCCTTATGTGATGGGCATGTTGTCGGAAAAGACAACGGCCAATGCCTACCTCGTACCTTTACTGTGTTTTGTGGTGGTGGCCTGGTTTGGATGGAAGGGTTATAAAGTAAAACGCTGATTATGTTCAGACTTGATAATAAAATTGCGGTGGTTACCGGTGGCGGCAGCGGCATCGGCAGGGCCATTGCCGAAACTTTTGCCAAACAGGGAGCGGTTGTTCACATACTGGAACTGGATGCCGCCAAAGCAGCAGATGTGGTGAAGGAAATAGAAGCTGCCGGTGGTAAAGCCATTGCCCATTCCTGCAATGTGGCTGCACAGGCAGAAGTGGATTTTGTATTTGAACAGATCTCGGCCATTCATATCCTTGTTAACAACGCCGGTATTGCACACATCGGGAAAGCTGATACCACTTCCGAAACCGATTTCGACAATCTTATGCAGGTGAACGTAAAGGGAGTATACAACTGCATTCGTGCGGCCATTCCTCAATTGCGTAAATCAAAGGGTGGTTGCATCATTAATATGGCATCGGTGGCGGCCAACGTGGGCATCCCCGACCGCTTTGCTTACAGCACCGCCAAAGGTGCCATCCTGGCCATGACGTTGAGCGTGGCCAAAGATTATATCAGCGAGAACATCCGCTGTAATTCAATTTCTCCGGCCCGGGTGCATACACCCTTCGTGGATGGGTTTCTGAAAAAATCGTATCCCGGCCGGGAAGCAGAGATGTTTGATAAGCTATCAAAATCCCAGCCGATCGGGCGGATGGGCGAACCGGAAGAAGTGGCGGCATTGGCATTGTATCTTGGCAGCGATGAAGCATCCTTCATCACCGGGTGCGATTACCCCGTGGACGGGGGATTTATAAAACTCAACAATTAATTCAACCACAGCACTATGAAGTTGATCCGCTTTGGAGAGGCAGGTAAAGAAAAACCGGGAATTATTACCGGCAACGACTGGTTTGACGTTTCAGAATACGTGAACGACTATGATGAGCAATTCTTTGCAAACAATGGATTGGAGTTGTTACAAAAAAACATAACCGGAAAAGAACTGAAACCTGTTTCACAAGCCACCCGGCTGGGTTCCCCGGTAGCACGTCCCTCCAAACTTATCTGCATCGGGCTCAATTATTCCGATCATGCCAAAGAAAGCAATATGCAGCTACCAGCCGAACCGGTGCTGTTCTTTAAATCAACCACTGCCATTGTAGGGCCCCATGATGACCTGGTGATTCCGAGGAACAGCAAAAAAACCGATTGGGAAGTGGAGCTGGCTGTGGTGATGGGTAAGAAGGCCGGTTATATCGATGAAAAAAATGCACCCGGGTATATAGCAGGATACATGCTGCACAACGATTACAGCGAACGGGAATTTCAGCTGGAGAGAAGCGGGCAGTGGGTGAAGGGAAAGAGCTGTGATACCTTTGCGCCCATGGGCCCCTGGCTGGCTACACCCGATGAGATCGATGATGTAAATAACCTGCGGCTTTGGTTAACCGTAAATGGAAAAATCATGCAGGACGGAAATACAAAGAACCTGGTGTTCTCTATTCCTTACATTGTTGCCTACATCAGCCAGTTTATGACCCTGCTGCCCGGCGATATTATTTCTACCGGTACGCCGGCGGGCGTGGGGCTGGGGCAAAAGCCTGACCCTGTTTATATAAAGCCCGGCGATGTGATTGAGCTGGGTATCGATGGATTGGGAAGCAGCAAACAAATAGCCAAAGCCTGGTCAGCTGAATGAGCCTGTTGAAACGATATTGCCTGGCACTGGACCTCAAAGATGACGCGGCTTTGATTGCGGAATATGAAGCGCATCATAAAAACGTTTGGCCGGAGATCATCAAAAGCATTAAGGATTCAGGCATCGAAGTGCTGGATATTTACCGCACCGGCAACCGCCTGTTCATGATCATTGAAGCCGCTGATGATTTCAGTTTTGAGAAAAAAAATGCCGCAGATGCATCCGATCCAAATGTGCAGGAATGGGAGCAGCTGATTTGGAAATTCCAGCAGGCAATGCCTTGGGCAAAACCGGGTGAAAAATGGATACTCATGGATCAAATCTTTCAGCTGCCATGATCATCGATTCACATGTACACTTCTGGGAATTTGATGCCATACGGGATGCATGGATCACGGAAGACATGTATGTTCTGCGAAGGAATTACCTGCCCGCTGATCTTTCTGTTGTATTGAAAGAAAACAAAGTGGATGGCTGCATAGCCGTACAGGCAGATCAAAGTGAGCATGAAACAATTTTCCTTGTAAAACTTGCAGAAACGAACCCCTGTATAAAAGGAGTGGTGGGCTGGACAGACCTGCGGGCAGCGAACCTGCAGGAGCGATTGGAATACTTTTCTCAATTCCCCGTTATCAAAGGCTGGCGCCATATTGTGCAGGGCGAGCCGGATGATTTTTTATTGCGGACTGAATTCCAGGAAGGCGTAAGGATGTTGGGTAAATATGGCTATACCTATGATGTGCTGATTTACCATCATCAGCTGAAGCCGGCACTGGAATTTGTTTCCCGGTTCCCGGAACAGAAACTTATCATCGACCATTGTGCCAAACCGGGTATAAAGAGCAAAAACATTTCGGAGTGGAAACACTATATGACAGGGATTGCTGTTCACCCGAATGTATATTGCAAGTTATCCGGGTTGCTTACGGAAACACATTGGGGCAACTGGCAGGAGGCAGATTTTTATCCTTATCTTGATATCGTATTTGAAGTATTTGGAACAAACCGGTTGCTTTTTGGCAGCGACTGGCCGGTAATGCTGCTTTCGGGAAAGTATGCTCAATGGAAAAATATCCTGGAGAAGTATATGGAAGTGTATACTGAGGAAGAAAAACAACATGTATTCGGGCTGAATGCTGCCCGGTTTTATAACTTGTAATTATGAACCTGGACTTAAAAGATAAAGTGTTCGTGGTAAGCGGAGGCGCCAAAGGCATCGGCGCCGGCATTGTTAAAGTACTGGCTTCGGAAGGAGCAATCCCGGTGATCATTGGAAGAAACCAGGCGGATAATGAATCAATGCTGCATGAAATAAGCGGTAATGGCTTTTTCGTTACTGCCGAACTGAACAACCCCGATGAATGCCGCTGGGCTGTAGAGGCGGTGATGCATCAATACGGAAGGATCGACGGACTGGTGAATAATGCCGGTGTGAATGACGGTGTGGGCCTGGAGAGCGGCAATTATGAAACATTTATGTCTTCCCTGCACAAGAACCTGGTACATTATTACCTGATGGCACATTTTGCCCTGCCCGCATTGATAAAAAGTAAAGGCGTTATTGTAAATATAGGAAGCAAGGTGGCCGAAACAGGCCAGGGTAACACTTCCGCCTACGCTGCAGCAAACGGAGGACGTAATGCGCTCACCCGTGAGTGGGCGGTGGAATTATTAAAGTATGGCATCCGGGTGAATGCGGTAATTGTGGCAGAGTCGTATACACCGCTCTATGAAAAATGGATTCAATCTTTGCCAAACCCCGGTGAAAAATTAAAGTCGATCACTGATAAAATACCGTTGGGAAAAAGAATGACCACACCGGAAGAGATCGCCAACATGGTTGCCTTCCTGCTTTCTGAACGCTCCAGTCATACCACCGGCCAGCTGATCCATGTGGATGGGGGTTACACACACCTCGACCGTGCGTTATAATCATGCGCTATTCATTGACCATATTACTGGTGTTTCTTCTTTCTGTTGCAAATGCCCAGCCCAAACCTACGCCACAGCAACGGGCCTGGCACGAGATGGAATTTTACCTCTTCATGCATTTTGGTCCCAATACCTTTACCGGCCTGGAATGGGGGCATGGTACCGAAAAAGAAGAAGTGTTTAATCCAACCAGCCTGGATTGTGAACAATGGTGCCGCGTGGCAAAGGCTTCCGGGGCAAAGGGAATCATCATCACGGCCAAGCATCACGACGGATTTTGTTTATGGCCAAGCAAATTTTCAACGCATACGGTACGGGAGAGCAAATGGAGAGATGGCAAGGGGGATGTGCTGAAGGAATTATCAGAAGCCTGCAAAAAATATGAATTGAAGTTCGGGGTTTATATCTCACCCTGGGACCGGAACCACCCGGATTATGGAACAGAAAAATATAATGATGTGTTCGTAAGTATGATGAAGGAGATATTTACCAATTACGGCCCCATCTGGGAATTGTGGTGGGATGGCGCCAATGGTGAAGGACCGAATGGAAAGGTGCAACTATACGACTGGCACCGGTTTGAACAAACGGTTCGTGAGCTTTCGCCCAATACGGTTGTGTTCAGCGATATCGGTCCTGATGTACGTTGGTGCGGAAATGAAAGCGGTATAGCAGGCAAAACAAACTGGAATACACTGGACACTGCCGGCTTTACGAGGGGAGCGGGCGCTCCCTCGCAGGATACCCTGAATGCAGGAAATGCAAACGGGAAAAACTGGATACCGGCCGAGTGCGATGTAAGCATCAGACCCGGATGGTTCTACCATAAAGCAGAAGATGATAAAGTGAAAACGCCGGAACAATTGTTTGACCTGTATTTAAAATCGGTGGGCAGAGGAGCCAACCTGTTGTTGAATGTACCTCCGGATGGAAGAGGGCTGATCCATGAGAATGATTCGGCGGCACTGGTGGGGTTTAACAGGCTGCTGGAAGCAAATTTTTCAAAAAAGATAAAATTTGATGCTGTGTCATTCCGGAAAAAAGGCCGTGGAAGATTCATCTACAGAAAAAGCCTGGATGACGGCAACCCAAACAGTTTTGTGCGATTTAACCACGACAGCGGGGTGGTGAGGCTTTATATGAAGACCGGGGTATTGATAAACTGTATCGTGCTGAAAGAAGACCTGAAGAAAGGCCAGCGTATTTCAAATGCAAAAATTGAACTCTACGTTTGGGGAGCAAATAGTGAATCCAGGCAGGTTAAAACGATCAGCACCATCGGAAGAAAGCGGATCATCACATTTCCCGCAGTGCATGTAAAATATGTAACGGTCTCGTTCATGAGCAAGGGTAAAAGATCAAGACTGAATGAAGTGGAGGCTTATTTGATGGATGAAAAACTGGTCGAAAAATAAATCCTTTCTTTTACCTGTTTACTACAAATTTTTCTACCCCGATAACCTTACCATCTTTATTTAAAACCGCCAGGTAGGTGCCAACTGCAAGCCCGGCTACGGAAAGTGAATGGCTGCCGGATGTTATATTTATCTCTTTTACTTTCCTTCCGCTGGCATCAAATACGGATAAAACAGAGGGCAGTACATTTATCGTCAGCTTCAGGTCAGATCCGTTTGTTGGGTTGTTGTACAGCCTGAATGGCATATCTTCTTCAAACCGGGCCGACCTGATCTCAGAATATTGCAGGCTGTTATCGATGTCCACTTCCTTCAACCGGTAATAATTTAATCCTTTCTTCGGGTTAAGGTCGAAATAGCTGTAGTCAATATGGGAGGTACTGTTACCCGCTGCTTTTACCCAGCCTATCTTTTCAAAATATAATCCATCCACACTTCTTTCAATATCAAAGCGGTCGCTGTTTTGTTCGGTCGCTGTCTGCCAGCTCAGGTGAGCCTTTTTTCCTTCAGCTTTTACATTGAAGTAGATCAGTTTCACCGGCAGCGGTACCTGCTTGTCGAATTGTATCACGTTGGTGAGCGACCATTTGCCATTGGCTTCCCGGGTACGTACAAAAAGATAATGCAAACCATTCGGCAGGCCCGTTAATGGAGCGGCAAATGCAAAATCTGAAACATTGGTTCCTAATCCACCTCCGAATGGGATGGCTGTTCCGTTTCCGAAACCCGGGTCGGCATCAAAGAAATACTCTCCGTTCTGCAGGTTATCCTGCGCAATGTCTTTAAAAAACAACCAGTGGTTGGTGAGTCCCCAGGTGCCATTCAAGTCTTGTGTTCTCAGGAAAAGAATATGCAGGCCCTTGCTTAAAGAACTGATGTCAACCGGTATGGTAAGATTCGCAATATTATTCCCGGGAGTTACGGGAGCATCGGTTGCATTTCCAAATCCCGGGTCGGTATCCACAAAATATTCTGCCTTATTTACATTAGCGGGCGTAAAGTCTTTTACAAACATCCAGCGGTTGGTAATACTCCACGTACCGGCATCATTTCTTGAACGCAGGTAAACAGTATGAAACCCTTTTGAGAGAGCTGCTATATTAACCGGTATGGCAATACTGGAAACATTGCTTCCCGGGGAGATGGAAACATCGGTTCCGTTTCCAAACCCGGGGTCTGTGTCAATAAAATATTCAAGCTTGTTTACATTTACTGCGATGTTGTCCTTTACAAACATCCAGCGCCGCGTTAACGACCAGTTACCGGCATCATCTCTTGAACGCAGGTAAATATTATGGAATCCGGTTGACGCCGCAGTAATATCAACCGGGATCAGCAAGTCGGTGATATTTGCTGCAGTTGTTATTGTAACATTGGTTGCATTTCCAAAACCGGGATCTGTGTCAATAAAATATTCAACCTTGTTAATGGTCTGTGCAAAAGAATGCATTGATATAAACAGGAGGACGGCAATATGTTTAACAGCCTTCATGATGCAGCGATCAATTATTCGTTCTTGTACTGATGGTGATATTGAGTGTATTGGAAGTGGTGGTTGCGGGTGCAGCCAGTTTGTAAATGCTGGGCACATTTGCAATACCCGACAATACATAGCTGATGCCGCTTGCCGAAGAGCCGAAAATCCCGCAATCGCCACCGGTGCTGGTGCCGTTCCAGGCTGCGCCGATGCCCGGGCTGCCTGTCTTCAATTGCCAGCGGCTGTCTTCACTGAACGCAGAATTGGTATTGAGATGGTCTTCGAATACTGTACTCATGGTTATGCCCGACTGGTTGCCATTTAAGGTTCCGAACTGGCTGGCATTGCCGATATTGCTGCGGCTGTCGCAACTGGCCAGGTTTACCGTGCATGAATTCACACAGATGTTATTCCAAACCCTGAAGCCTGTCAGGTTATGAACGCCAAAGGAAGCACCCATTTCTATGATATTATTCATAAAATCGCCGTTGCTGGCAGATCCCAGGTTTATGGCATTGGCAATAACATTATTATTGATTTGCAGGTTTGTGGCCGGATTGCCATCGCCGTTAATGGAAGCGTTGGTGGTATTATCAATATAATTCTGCAGTACCTGAATATTGCTGCTGAGGCCCAATGTTACATTGGCAAGTCGGTTTCGGCGGATGATGATATTGGAAACACCGTTTGTAACGGTTAATGTACTGCTTAATGTGCAGCCTTCCAGTACGCTTCCATTGCTTCCGGTATTAAACAGAACCGAAGACAGGAGAGACGTGGCTGGATTTGCCTGCAGATCAGGGTTGGCATTGGAACCCAGGGTTCCCAGAAAATAACCATTGCCGATGATGATAAGCTGCTTGGATAAAGTAAGTGAGCCATACGTAGCACCACTGGCTTCCAGGTGTATGGTATCGCCATTAACCACGCTGACCGTATTATGTGCCGCCTGCGCAGAGGTAAAATCTGCAGGCACCCCAGTGTTATTAACCCGCCAGATCTTAGCCGACGTATTCAGCATTAATAATATACTGCAGAGCAGCAGGAGAAGATATTTTTTCATAACGAGTTCTTTTGACCGTACGAAACTATCTTCCAGGAAGGGGGACGGCAATACTCCCGGGGGAGTATTTTGATTCTATACAGGGGAGGAGATAAAAAAGGAAGTTCCTTTGCCGGGTGCCGAATTCATCTTCAGTTCAAGATTACTTTCCTCAGCTCTTTCCTGCATATTCTGCAAACCATAGTGGCCGGTTCTTTCACTTCCGGCTGGGTCGAAGCCCTGGCCGTTATCTGCAATGGTCAGCAAAAACCGCCCGTTGTTTGTTTCTGCTTTTATGGAAAGAACGGTTGCATGCGCATGCCGGCATGCATTGGTGATAATCTCCTGGCAGATCCGGAAGAGCTGGAGTGCTTTCCCTGAGTGAAAAGAATAATCACGGCCTATGTTTTCACTGGTTTCTAATTCCAATCCAGGGTAGGCTTCCAGGTAACGGGCCGCATGGCTGATCAGTTTGTCGAAGAATTCGAGTGCGCTGATCTTTTCTTTGTTCATGATCCAGATGGTTTCCCGAAGGGTTTTCATCATTTCGCTGGTCCCCTCTTTCAACTGGCTGATACGGGGTGCAACCGGGTGCTGTTGTTCAACGTTCTGCTCCAGCTGGGTAATGGTATTGCTAAGCCAGGTGAGTTGTGATCCGATATTATCATGCAGGTCGCGGCTTAATCGTTGTTTTTCTTTCTGTACTTCCTGTTCCAGCTGAAGTGTTCTTAATTTTTTCAGGTAACGCCGGCGTGAGATCAGGTAAAAAATACCCCCTACCAGTAACAATGCCAGTATCACCCCAATTACCCTGGCAAGGGTAGTCTGATACCAGGGAGGAAGTATATGAATGTTCAGAACCAGCGGTACTTTACTCCAAACTCCTTCATAGTTTGCCCCCAGTACATACAGTTGAAAATCGCCCGGGGGAAGTATATATTGAACGGTGTTATTGGTTTGCGGAAGAGACCAGTTATCCTGGAATCCTTTCAGCCAGAATTTGTACTGGTTTTTTTCAGGCACTGTAAAATCCA
Source organism: Chitinophagaceae bacterium (assembly GCA_003455235.1). GTDB lineage: Bacteria > Bacteroidota > Bacteroidia > Chitinophagales > Chitinophagaceae > Ferruginibacter. The sequence continues at coordinate 2,701 of DMRT01000068.1, read as the reverse complement.
TGCAGGAAAAGGAAAGGCTGATATTATTGTCACGGTGTGATAAAGAAATTGAGTTAATAAACTCGGCCTGCAACCCGGGATTGTATGGAAGATTGTTCACTTCAATGTGGGTAAGCATGGTAGGGGAAGCAGCCGATTTGTTTACCAGTTCCTCCGGTTTAAAGTAATTGATACCATTTACACCGGCAAAATACAGGGTGCCATCAGAACTTTTGTAATAGCCCTTTGTGTTGAACTCATCACCTTGCAGGCCCTCTTTAGCGGTGTAAGAAATGATGCGGTAGGAGGCATTTTTCTCGCCTGCCGGGGGAATTATTTTTGCAATACCCCTGTTGGTGCTTACCCATGCATCCTCCTGCCCGTCGAACAAAACACTGTACACAAAAGAATTCGGTAATCCGTCTTTTACGCTGATTGTTTTTACCACCTGGTCGTTTTTCAGGATCATAATGCCATTGGTGCTGGCAAGCCATACCGTACCATCCGCCTGTACGTTTACATGTTTTATATACGTAACAGGCAAGGCAATCTTCCTGAATTTGTTTTTTTCAAATGCCCAAAGGCTTGTGGGGGTTGCGATCCACATAGTGCCGCGGTGGTCATAAAAAAACGATGTGGGTATTTCCTGAACCGGCAATTTGCAGACCGTGGAGCAGCTGAACTTTCCTTTGTATTTCCTGAGCGCAAGAATATTATCAGAATAGGTGAACCAGATTTCATTTTCATTCACCTGCCGCATATCTGTTTCAAAGTCGCGTATTACGGAATCGCTGCGGGACGGCAGCAGTGAAGACAATACCTGCAGTTTACCGGAATGAATATCTATTGCATACAACTCATTCAAAGTTGACCGGACGATAAGGGTTGACGTATCGATCATTTGCATAGATCTCGGGCTGCCGGTAATTTTATCGGCTGCGGGTAGAAAAAACTTTTTCAGAAACTGCCCCCTGCTGTCATACATTTCAATATCTCCCAGGTAAATACCGGTATAAATATTTCCTTTCTGATCACCCGTGATCGTATAGGGCAACAGGTTTTTCTGGGGACGGTTGAACAGGTTGAACTTTTGCAAGGAAGACACTTTGATGCCGCCAATACCATTAAACCCGATCCAGTCATTCTGGTAGTTATCGCTCGTTACGGGCGATATAAGCCGGGCGAGCTCTTTCGGAAAATATTCCGTGTAGGGGTATTCGGAAACGGTGTGGTTGTTGCCGTCGTAAACAAATAATTTATCAATACCAGGCAGCAGGTATTGATTATTCTTTATTTTTTTGGCCTGGTTCAGGTGTTCATAATTGAAGCTTTCGGTGCCTTGTATCTTCCCCAGCACCCGAACCGGGGTGAAGGGGTCTTTACCGGCAGCGATGTAAAAAAACTTATCCGATATAACCACCAGGCTGTCGGCATGTACCGGCAACAGGTAATAAACAACCGTTTTTGTTTTATTGATTAAATGGTGCAATCCCCCGGCGTCGATCCGTAACAGGTCACCGTTCTTTTCTTTTCCCTTCCTCAACCAGGCAACATCTCCTTTTTTGTGATAACGTACCATGGCGTAAACGAGTTCGTTTGCTTCCCGGGCGGGGAATGCGGCGATCTTCCTGGCATCAAGTGATTTCTTGTTTATTGAAAAGATTCCATCCGGGTAACCGGCTACCCAAACAGCTGAATCATTTTCCGATAAACACACTTTAGCAAAACGCGAAAAGCGGGTGGGAAACAGTGACGAAAGATCAGTAAACTCAATTTTTCCTTTCGGTTTAAAGCAGATGCCGGTACGGAAGGTTACCCACAAGTTACTGTTCATATCTTCAAATACCTCGCTGGTCGAGTTTTCAGGGATGCTCTTACTGTCTGCCGGATCATGCCTGAAGGTCTGGAAACGGTACCCGTCAAACCGTTGCAGTCCGTCGGCGGTTGTTATCCATAGAAAGCCCTGGCGGTCGAATAATAAATCGTTCACGGAATTCAAACTCAATCCCTGTTCGGTAGTATAGTTGGTAAGGGGGTGAGCTGACTGTGCTGATGTATGCCCAGTAGGAAACAGGAGTATTCCCTGTAGTAACAGGCAGAAGATGATATTTTTATAATTTTTCAAGCTGGTTAAAAATCAGCATTAAGATAATTATAAAAAATAATCGGGATGTAGTATTGTGGTTTTATTTCTCCCATGCCAAATTTGCCTGTTGTTATTTATTATGGATAACGGGCATGCAGCAGGATGGTTTTACTGCTAAGTAATAAATAATCGATAATTTCAGGAATGCCGATACGGATCGCCATAACAGATGATAAACAGATCAACCGCACGACGGTAAAAGAGAAACTGGCCATGTACGCAGAGATTGAAATGGTACTGGAAGCAAAGAATGGCCACGATTTCCTTGAGCAGATAAAGCAACTGCCCCGGACCCGTTGGCCACAGGTGGTTTTAATGGACCTGGAAATGCCCGTCATGGATGGCATCATCACCATCAGCCAGGCAACCGCCACGTACCCGGATGTACGGTTTATTGTATTAACCGTATTTGAAGACGATGAAAAAATTTTTGAAGCCATTAAGGCAGGTGCCAGTGGCTATTTATTGAAAGACGACACGGCGGTAAATATCATCGATGCCATCACCAGTGTGGTTGAATATAACGGAATACCCATGAGTCCTTCCATTGCAAGAAAAACGATGGATTTATTGCGT